>JAJSAJ010000229.1 GCA_024274855.1 Planctomycetota bacterium
CTAGGTCGGCATGGGTGGCCTGGGAATGTGCGAGAATTGTATCACGCGTTGGAGCGAGCGTGGCTGGTCGGCGACGGCCGGATATCCGCGGAATTATTACTCAGTGACTTGCAGTGCGACGACTCGCCGAGTGCATTTTCGGCCACCGAAAGTTCGCCGATCGGCTTCAAGGATGCCATGAATTACGCTGAAAAACAGCTTCTGGTCAGCGCGTTGGATGCCAGCGGCGGCAACAAGACGGCTGCGGCCCAGGCGCTAGGCATGAAGGCGTCGACGTTCCGGGACAAACTGGCCAAGCATGGCTTGTGAAGGATCATCGGGGCCCTCGGATGGCCTGAACGGGCTCGACGCCGGCCTGCCGGATTCACGCCCTACGGAAACTTGACACGTAACCGTTCACGGAATGTAGGCCGCCGGTTCGCTTCCAAGGGATCAGACCCATTTTCGACGACAAAATGCGTTCGCGTAAAGAAACGCTTTCCCCGCCGAAAATTGCGTCAGACCCCAGCGGCGTGAATGGCTACCTTGACACGATGTTGTGTCGGCGCCATTCGGGCTTTCTGCGTGCGTCATCCCAAGGCTCCAGCCCCTAACGAAGTTCGGCCCTTCTTTGTCACGGATTTCCGTCATCAGGTCACGGGAATCCGCGAATTGGCATTGTGATGGTGGAGCCACTGTCGCAACTCTTTTTTTGCTTTTGGCCTGTTTCTTGACCCGATCAACGAATTCTCCAACGTCTGCCCGTACCGGCACGTTACTTGCTGTAAGAAGACCCAACTTGCTGTCGTTCAATCGGGGTTTTAGAGCTTGTACAACCGCGTCGGAGGAAACCGATGATCACGGAAACGACTGAAGGTCACCGATCGGCCTTTATGAGGGAGGTGATGGCGGAAACGCCTGGGGGCGAGCAGCTGGTGCACTGTTTGCAGTGCGGCAGTTGCGGGGGTTCATGTCCGAATGGTGCGGACATGGAATTCACGCCGCGCGCCATTTTCTCGATGATTGCAGCCAATCGTCGTCACGAGGTACTGGCCTCGAACACCATGTGGTGTTGTGTCTCGTGTTATCTATGCACAACGCGATGTCCGCAGGAGATACCGATCACGGAAATCATGTACATGCTGAAGCGGACGTCGATTGCCGAAGGGATGGCGACCGGCACGGATGCTCCAGCGTTGGCCAGGACGTTTACAGATCTGGTCGAGAAGCATGGCCGCAGCTTCGAGTTTGGGCTGGCGAGTCGGTACTACTTCTTCAACAAGCCGATGAGCCTGTTCAAGATGGGGGGAATGGGCTTCTCGATGTTTACGCGTGGCCGCATCCAGTTGTTGCCCAATAAGATTCGTCAAGTAGATCAATTACAAGCGATTATCAATAAAGCCAAGGAAATCGGGGGTGCGTCGTGAAGTACGCGTACTATCCAGGTTGTTCGTTAGAGTCCGGCAGTGCGGCGTACGATCTTTCGGTTCGCGCGGTGGCGGAAGTTCTGAACATTGAACTGGAAGAGATTGACGACTGGAATTGTTGTGGTGCGACTGAGTATTTCACCCAAGACGAGCTTGTCGCAACGAGCGTGATTGCTCGGAATCTGGCGTTGATTCGGCCCGACTTGCGTGACGTCGTTGCTCCGTGTGCCGCCTGCTTCTTGAATCTCAAGAAGACCGATGCGTTGATGCAGGACGATCCCGCGATGAACGCGAAGATCAATTCCGCGTTAGGTGCCGGCGGGTTGCATTACGACGCGGGGCGTGTTCGAGTTTGTCACTTGCTTGAGCTGTTGCACACGGAGGTGGGCGAGGCGACGCTGAAGGAGAAGATGGTCCAGCCGTTAACCGGCTTGCGTGTCGCGCCATATTATGGATGCCAGGTTGTTCGGCCGTTGGGCGGCTTGGACAATCCCGAGTATCCGATGAAGATGGACGAGATGTTCAAGTGGCTTGGCGCGGACGTGGTTGATTACCCGGTCAAGGCACACTGTTGTGGTGGTCACATGACACAGATCAGCGAGGACGCTGCGTTTGAGTTGATCCGCCGGTTGCTGCAGAGTGCCGTCGATTCGAAGGCCGACTTGTTGCTTTGCATGTGTCCGATGTGCCAGTTGAATCTGGACGCATATCAGGGGCGCGTCAACAACTTCTTCAACAAGGATTTTCAAGTTCCGATCATTTTCTTCACTCAGTTATTGGGCGTTGCGCTTGGAATCGATATGCAGAAGCTTGGCTTCGGCAAGGAGATCGTGGGTGCGGAACCTATTATTCAGTCGAGGTTGGCTGAGCAGGCGGCGAAGGCAAATGCCTAGTCGTTAGGGGACAGCGTTCTTCGATCGAAGTGTTTTGTTGAGTGGGGCCATGAGGCTGCGAAAGGGAGGATCACGATGGCCGAGAAAGTCGGCGTCTACGTCTGCCACTGTGGCAGCAATATTGCTGGTAAGGTGGATGTGGAGCAAGTCGCGAAGTGGACTGGCCAGCACGTCAAAGATGTCACGGTTGCTCGGGACTATAAGTTCATGTGTTCCGATCTCGGTCAGAAACTGATCGAAGATGATATCAAGAAAGAGGGGCTGACGCGTGTTGTCGTTGCAGCCTGCAGTCCGCATTTGCACGAAAAGACGTTTCGTCGTGCTTGCTCAAATGGGGGCCTGAATCCCTATTTGCTCGAGATGACCAATATCCGCGAGCATTGCTCGTGGGTCCACAGCGATCGGGCGGCGGCGACGGAGAAGGCGAAATCGCTGGTTTCGGCAGCGGCCGAACGGGTTAAGTGGCAACAGCCGCTCGAGCCGACCTACGTTGACGTGAATCCGGCAACGTTAGTGCTCGGGGGCGGTATCGCCGGTCTGCAGGCGACGCTTGAGTTGGCCGATGCGGGACACAAGGTCTACCTGGTTGAACGTCAGCCGTCGATCGGTGGCCATATGGCCCAATTCGACAAGACGTTCCCAACGCTCGATTGTTCGGCCTGCATCCTCACACCGAAGATGTCGGAAGCCGGCCAGCACGAGAATGTGACGCTATTGACCTATTCCGAGCTTGAGGAGGTGACTGGTTCGGTCGGCAACTTCAAAGTCAAGGTTCGACAAAAGGCCCGCAAAGTCGATTACGACAAGTGCACCGGCTGTGGTGTTTGCGTTGAAAAGTGTCCCCGAAAAGTGCTCGATTCCGAGTTTGAGGCCGGCATGGGGACGCGGAAGGCAATCTACGTGCCGTTCCCGCAAGCTGTCCCACGTACCCCTGTCCTCGACACCGAATCGTGCATCTGGTTCGAGCGTCAACGGTGCGGCGCCTGTCGCAAGCTTTGCCCGACCGATGCCATTGACTTCGATCAGGAAGATGAACTGCTCGACCTGAACGTCGGGAATATCATTCTGGCAACGGGTTGGAAGATGTTCGATTGCGACCAGATCCCGCAATATGGCTATGGTCGGTTGGCGAACGTATTCACCAGCCTCGAGCTGGAGCGAATGTGCAATGCGGCAGGGCCGACGGCCGGCAAAATCGTGTTGCGAGACGGCAAGACGGTTCCCAAGCGTGTGGCCATCATTCACTGTGTCGGTAGTCGAGACATTCGGCACAACGCACATTGTTCGGCCGTGTGCTGTATGGCCTCATTGAAGTTCGGCCACCTGCTGATGGAAAAACTAGACGCGGAAGTCTATTCGTTTTACATCGACATTCGGACGAATCAGAAGGGTTACGAAGAGTTCTATCAGCGCCTGCTTGAAGAGGGAATGCACTTCGTACGAGGCAAGGTATCCGAGGTGACTGACGCCGCTCGACTGCCCGAAGAGGAGGGCAAACTGATCGTCCAATGTGAAGACACGTTACTGGGACGTCAGCAGCGATTCCCGGTCGACATGGCCGTTCTGATGGGTGGCATGGAGCCACAAACGGACGCACGCGATGTGGGTCTTACATGTGGAATCTCTTGTAGCATGGCCGGATTCTTCACGGAACGGCATCCCAAGCTCGACCCCGTAGCGACCATGACCGACGGTATTTTCGTGGCGGGTGCCTGCCAGGGTGCAAAGGACATCCCGGCGTCGGTGGCCCAAGGGGCGGCGGCGGCCGCACGTGTCCAGTCGATGATCACGCGCGGCAAGGTAATGATCGAGCCGATCGTTGCGACGATCGACGAGGAAAACTGTTCAGGATGCCGTATCTGCAACAACCTTTGCCCGTTCAACGCAATCGACTACGACGAGACGCGCGCGGTCAGTCATGTGATTACGGCTTTGTGCAAGGGGTGCGGCACTTGTGTCTCCGCCTGCCCCGCTCAGGTTATCACTGGCGCCCATTTCAACAATCAGCAGATATTTGCCGAGATCGAAGGTGTCTTGTGGGATGCCATGCAACCTACTGAGGCGACCGATGCATCGGATACCGCGGAAGTATCCGCTTCCTAAGGAGCTAGCGTTCGATGAGCGACGAGAAGTTTGATCCAAAAATCGTTGGATTCATGTGTAATTGGTGTTCGTACCGAGCTGCGGATTTGGCCGGCACGGCGCGTATCAACTATGCACCCAATGTCCGCATTATTTGTGTGATGTGCAGTGGGCGAGTCGACCCGACGTTTGTCCTCAAGGCACTTTCACTTGGTGCCGATGGGGTGATGATCGCCGGATGTCATCCGGGCGAGTGTCACTACATCGAGCAGAACTACAAGGCGATGCGCCGGTTCAGTATGATTCGGCACACATTACGCGCCTTGGGCGTTTAAGATGAACGAGTGCAGTTGATCTGGGCATCGGCGGCCGAAGGTGAACAGTTGGCATCGGCGATCGACAAAATGGTCGACGATGTCAAGAGAGTCGGGCCGCTCGGATGGTCCGACAATTGGAAAGAGAATGGTGAGCGTCTTGAGGCATTGCAGAACATCGTCAAGGAACATGACGAGGCGATGGAGGTACCGGTATGAGCACCACAAACACGAACAGTGAAGCGGCTTCGCCCGAGTCCGCGCCGAAAGGCAAACTGGCGATGTACTGGGCCGCATCTTGCGGTGGATGTGAGATCGCCCTGCTGGGAATCGATGTCAAGATTCTGGATGTCGCCAACGCGTTCGACATCGTCTTTTGTCCCTGTATCGCGGATGGAAAGGTTCGTGATATCGAAAGGATGGAAGACGGCGAGATCGATGTTTGCCTGTTCAACGGCGGCATTCGGACGAGCGAGCAGGAATATATGGCCCAGTTGATGCGTCGCAAGTCGAAAGTGCTAATCGCTTTCGGCTCGTGTGCCTCCGAAGGCTGTATTCCCGGACTGGCTAACTTGCACACTCGCGAGGAAATATTCGCGTCGAGTTATAACGAAGCGATGTCAACGGAAAACCCCGACAACACGCGACCCCAGACCAAGACCGAGGTTCCCGAGGGAACGCTGCATCTGCCCGTCTTCTACGATTCCGTCCGTACGCTCGGGCAAACGGTTGATGTCGACTACTACCTGCCTGGCTGTCCACCCGAGGCGGAACGGATCTGGGAAGCGATCGAGGCACTCTTGACGGGTAATGTCCCGCCAAAAGGGTCTGTGATCGGGGCGAATACTACCGTCTGTGACTTCTGCCATCGGACTCGGCATGAAAAGAAGATCAAAGAGTTTAAGCGGACGTGGGAGGTTATCCCCGATCCGGATACCTGCTTGTTGGAGCAAGGGATTATCTGTGCCGGTATTGCGACGCGAGCCGGTTGCGGATGCCTCTGTCCGAAAGTGAATTCTCCCTGTATCGGTTGCTACGGACCGAATGGGGATGCGGAAGATTATGGTGCACGATTGATGAGCGCTTTGGCGTCGGTGATCGATTCCGACGATCCGGACGAAATTGATGAAATCATCCGAAAGGGGATTCCCGACCCGATCGGTACATTCTATCGTTTCAGCCTGCCAAACAGCCTGATGCGGCGTGCCAAGCGGCCCGCGTCGGGCAACGGCAACGGCAACGGCAACGGCAA
>JAJSAJ010000230.1 GCA_024274855.1 Planctomycetota bacterium
GCGGGGTGGCATGGCACGAGGCTGGACGTGCACCGTTTGGACCGTCGGCGTCCGAATATTGACGTCAAAGGGCCGATCTCCACGAAACAAGAAGTAAACCGTCAACGTGGATGGCGGCGGGGCACCGTCACCGAGCAGTTGTTTGAACAATCCTTGACTAAAGGCCGGGTAGAGCACCCGCCGTTGAGCCTGATCGACCTGAAATCCGCTCTGTTGCAATGGTGATCCGACGTCTTCCGGAGGAAAAGAGACCGTAAGGCGTCCCACACCGAACGGCTTTCCCTCGATTGCCAGCACATCGCCTAGCGCCACACGGCTTGTCTGAAAAACAGCCAAAAAGCCAAGGCTCCAAATCACTGCTCGCTGCATTGGTTGTCCCATTCGAGTGTGGCTCCGTAGGATGTGCGCACCGCGTGCGCATGGTGTCCGATGGACGTCCACGTCCGTCGGGTGAACGGACGTTGGTGTCCGTTTCACGATTTGGTTGTGGCCGTTGGCCCCGTTGGGTACACCCCTGAAAAACACGAACGACCCGCTCCCTGCGCATTCGAACCGTATTCTAGGTGGTGCCGTAGAACAGCGAAACCGGCCCGCTCGCGGCGTCGGCCCGGCAAGTCCTGGTACAAATCGAGCCGATCCGGCCCGAACGGGCTGACGGAATCCGTTGTCCGCTATTCCCGTAAACCCAGGATTTACCTTACAATACGCTCGCGGGACAGTGACGTTTGTCTTTACCCGCATCTCACCGCCGGGCCTGTCCTGGTGGACGAAATGACTGGTCAGCTACAAATGCAGGAGAACAACGGCAATGGCCCCATTGGCCCGCTTTCGTTGGTCGCTCAGCTTTCTCAAAAACCTGACGATGTTCGACGTTGTTATTGAGGCTCCTTTCTTCGGTTCATTGATTCTCTGATTTGGGCGGCGCGTAATGAAAGCTGAACGTGAACTCCATGGCTCTTGTAGCTCTTTGGTCCATGCGATGCGGAATGCCTGGATACTGGCACCGCTGTTCATGATCGTCGTAACGGCCGGGTGCCGACACGCGTCACCACCTGGCCAATCCAACACCACTCCGGAAATGCCGGCACAGGCCTCGTCCCCGGCCGATTCCGTGCCCATGCAACCCACCCCGTCCGTGAATCAGCCAGCCGCGCCGACGCCGCTGAATCCAGAAACACTCGAATCGATCTCGCAGTTCAACCGTGGCGCCGCCCTGCTGGAGAAATTCGAGTACAAGAAGGCAGCCGAGGTTTACCAGAAGGTTGTCGACACTCAGCCTGATTGGACTGCGGCTCGGTTCAATCTAGGCCTTGCGCTTATGAATTGGAACGGAAAGACCGAGGGGAAGAAGTCGTTAAGCAAGTGCATTGATACATTCGATACGGTCTTGAAGTCAGACCCGGACCATCTGAACTCACTATTCTGTCTGGGAATGGCCTACGATTATCTTGGCGAATTGGATAAGTCACGTGATTATTTTCAGCGAGTTTATCAGGCGGACCCGAACGATCCGTTCGTCGCCTACAAGTATGCCGAGGCGGTACAGAATTCCGGCGACAAGGAGGAGGCCATCAAGATTCTCGAGAAGTTCGTTCTTGAAGATCCGGGCTTTCTTTCCGGAACGTATTCTCTGGCTCGGCTCTATATCTCGACCCAACAACGCAGCAAAGCGATTCCTTTGTTCAATCGGTTTAAGCAGCTGCTTAAGGACGAACTGGCCCCTGGGTCTTTTGTCGTGGATCGGTCATACGGAATGGCCGGAAAGTACTCTTTCGCGTTGGGTGTTGACAATTTGCCGGTGTGGAATAGGTCCCGGCCTGCTCAGCCCAAGATCGTGCTGTCGCCAGATACGCGAACACTCGCTTGCAAACCGGTTGCCTGGACTGCCAAGGACTCGCAAATCGGTATGCCTGGGATTGCAGTGGCGGATATCGATGGTGACAACGATCTGGACATCTTACTGACAGCACTTGGCGCAAAAGGCGAGGCAGCCTTCTGGATCAATGACGGCAAGGGGAACTTCACACGTGGCAAGGATATCGGCGGCAGCGTGGTCGCACCTTGTGTGGGTGATATCGACAATGATGGTGATATCGACCTCTTTCTAGGTTGTGCCGGTGCCGACCGTGTTCTTCTGAACGACGGTAAGGGACAATTCAGTGACGCGACATACCAAGGGATTGGTGGTCCCGATGCATTGACGGCAATCGCGCGTGTGATGGACATTGACAGCGATGGCGATTTGGATCTGCTGGCCTATCATTGCGAGAAGGGCCAAATTCCATCCACGGGAGATGCGACCCCGCTGCCAGGAAGCTTGCTGTTGAATCACACCGATGGATCCTTCAAAGAGTCGGCATCCGCGTTCGGCCTTGCATTGCCGAAATCCGCCATCGCTTCGGTCGTCTATGATGACTTTGACAATGACTACGATCTGGACCTCGTACTGTTCCCCTGCTCGGGTCCGGCACTTGCATGGACCAATTTTCGTTTGGGACAGTTTGTTGTGCGCAAACCGGACAGAACGGGCCTGACAGTTTCCAACGTCTTGAGCGCCACTTCGGGCGATCCGGACAAGGATGGAGACCGCGACCTGCTGGTCTTTACAACTGGTGGTATTCAACTGCTTCTAAACCAAGGCGGCTTTCAGTTCAAAGCCGACGCGTCTTTCGGTAACGGCCTGGGGAAGATCGGCGGCACGGGCGGCCAATTCGCCGACATCGATAACGATGGCGATCTGGATATTGTAGTGGCCGACTCCAGGCATCCTGATGGCCATCGTCGACCGGCCATTTTAGTGAACCTTTGGCCAGAGAGTCGATTTGCGCCCCTCAGTGACCTCGATCGCGGCAACCTGCTTGACGCAATCGACGTGGGCGGAGATGCTTCGTGTGCCGTGGCTGATTTCACCGGGAATGGACGCTGCGATATCCTGTTGGCCGCAACCGGTCGCCAGCCGGTCCTGATTGAAAACGTGACCCCCGGCGGCCACTGGATCGCATTGGATCTGGCAGGAAAGCGGACGAAGGATATTCATTCTCGGTCGGCTAATTCGGCGATCGGCGCACGTGTCGGTATCCGGACGTGACGGATTTATCAACAGTACGTGGTCGGCGGAATGGCTGGACCTGTTGCTGCATCGCCGTTGCGAGTTCATGCGGGACTCGGCCAGAACCCGGTCGTCGACTGGCTGCGCGTTATCTGGCCCGACGCCGCTCTGCAAGGCGAAGCGGAGATGGCCGGAGATCAGGTCGTCGCCGTCGACGAATTGAACCGGCGGCCGTCGTCCTGCCCATTCCTGTTCGTCTGGGACGGCCACCAGTTCGCATTCGTGGCCGACTTCGGTGGTGTCGGAGGACTGGGCTACCTGGTGGCACCCGGTCAATATGCCCGGCCCGATTCGACCGAGTACCTGCGTATTCCCAAAATTCAACCCATCGACGGCCAGTATATTCTCAATGCGATGACGCCCCTTGAGGAAATTACGTATTTCGATGAAGCCAAACTGATCGCCGTTGACCACCCGCAAGGCACCCAAGTCCACCCCAATGAAATGATGGCCATTCAGGCGCCGCCACCTGAATTCAAGATATTTTGCGTTCAGCAAACAATCAATCCACGTAAGGCCGTTGACCATTTGAAGCACGACGTGACGGATCAAATTCTAAGAGCCGACCGACGCTACGCCGGTGCGACCGCCCCCGATCCTCGGTTCATTGGCTATGCCAAGCCACACTTTGTCCAACTGGACTTCGGGGATCAGTTGAGTAAGCTTGACGACAAGATGCAACTTGTTCTATTCCTCGAAGGATGGGTCGAATACGGATACTCGTCAACTAACTTCGCGGCCAGTCAGGCTCAACTAAGTTTAAAGGCCCCATCGATTGACGTATGGCGAGACGGACGCTGGGTCGAGCTATTTCATGAGGTCGGCTATCCGGCCGGGTTGAATCATACGATGACGCTGGACCTATCCGGCAAAGTGCTTCCACGCGATCACAAGATCCGCGTTTCGAGCAACATGGAGCTTTACTGTGACCGCATGTACATCGGCGCATGTGACCCGACACCGCCGATCCACATCAAGGAAGTCGCTGCGGTCCACGCGGACCTGCACTTCCGGGGTTATCCGCGGGAATACTCGCCCGACGGTCGACAGCCCAACCTGTATGACTATGGCAATATGGACCGATCGGTCTCGTGGAAGCTGATGAGCGGGCACTATATACGGTTCGGTGACGTGCTGCCCCTCGTCGAAACCACCGATGATTGCTTCGTAATAATGGGCCATGGGGAAGAACTGACATTGCGGTTCAATGTCGTCGACTTTGGCCCGATCCCTCAGGGGTACGAGCGGACGTTTGTCTTGAAGGCCGACAGTTACTGTAAGGACATGGACCTATACACGGCAACACCGGATACGGTGGCTCCGCTGCCGTTCCATGAAATGAGCGGCTATCCCTACGGCCCTGAGGAACACTATCCCGATACGGCCAAGACGCGAGTCTACCGGAAGACGTACAATACCCGAATCATCCGCGGCCGTTAGCAGGTGGCGGATCTTGACACTCAGTGTCACGGCATTCGGCATGGCAACATTGGCTCACTCTGTTTGTGACCATCTCGTTGTGTGCGGGGCGTCGGTCATTGGGTGGCACTGGCGCCGCCAGTCTGATTCGCGGACAAGCTCACGACATTTACAGGCAAAGCCACAGCCACCTCGATTGGACCGCGGGCGGATCCCGCCTTAAGAACAGATGCAAAACATTGCTCGCTATTACGCCGCAGCCTGCCAATTGGACGAACCAAATCCACGGCATCGGGATGGAATCGGCGGTCGAGTCACGCAAATGCTGGGCATGGTTGACTACGCAGTCAACGGTTATGAGCCTTTTTTTGACGTCCGGCTGATCGTTTTTACCGAGTTTGCCCATGCGGCACCAATCTACGATACGGTCGACTTGCTTCTTGAGCGTCTGGCGGTTCCGATCCCAAACGAGCATACCGATCGGTACACGAAGAAGGCAAAACAGCTGGGCGTCTACATTCAAACCGGCTCGTTTCTGGAGTGTGATCCGCGATGGCCCGGTCATGTTTTCAACACAAGCTGCCTGATCGGGCCGGATGGCATCCTGACCAAGTATCGAAAGGTCCACCCGTGGATACCCTGGGAGTTACATACAAGTCCGCACGACTTGGCGGGCTACGATCTGCCACTGTTCCCAGTCGCGGAGACCGAAATCGGGTGCCTTGGCGCGGCCATTTGCTACGATTGGCTGTTTCCCGAAGCAATTCGCCAATTGGCACTGGCTGGTGCCGAAGTGCTGGTTCGCGTATCGGCCTACATGTACCCATGGGGTACCGCCGTGCCGATGGACTGGTGGACACTGGTCAATCGAGCCCGAGCGATCGAGAACATGTGCCATGTTGTCGCGGCAAATCAAGCGGCCAGTCTAGCCAACTATCCGCCATTCAGTTGGCCCGGCGGAAGCATGGTGATCGACTTTGATGGCCGCATTCTGGCTCAGGCGGATCCAGGCTCGGGTGCCAAGATCGTGGTCGGTCCCGTTGACCTGGCGGCTCAGCGCGAACAGCGAGCGCGCCGGCGCGGCCATAACATGCTGGCCCACTTGCGAACAGAAGCCTATCCAGCCTACCAGCAACCTGTCTACCGTAACCGGCCGGACAGCTGAGCGAATTCGACATTACCGCGAGTCTCTCGAAGTCGCCGTTTGCCAAGGAGATTCCCGGTTGGTTGGCCGAAGCCCACGAGCTGCTTGTCGCAGCTCCCAAGAAGCGGCTGAGCGAAAGTTGATCAGCTGACATATTCCGCCGGAAACTTCCACGGCGCACGGTACTCGGGTGTAGCCAGTTTAGCCGCTTCCGCGTCGCCGACGATCTGATTCGTCTTCGCGTCGAACTGAATTGTTCTTCGTACTTTCATCGCCAGATTGGCCAGGATCAGTGCCAGGTCGATTTTGTAATGATAATCGACATTGCAACTCGGTTGCTTTCTGGAGCGGATGCAATCCAGCCATTCCCGTTCGTGGCCCGGAGACGCAGCCAGCGTCTGCGCGGGAGGTTGGGTCTCCTTCAGGAACTTCCCTTCAGGAACGATCTTGTGCATTCCATAGTTGGCAAAGAGCGTCCCATTCACGGCGTGTAAATAGATGCCTAACCGGCGTGCGGTCACGCCACGTCCAAAGTCCCATCCAAAGCTGTTAACCATGCTCATCGACCATGTCATGGTCAGGCCCGGGAACTCCCACACCACCTCCTGCGTATCAGGAGAATCACCCGCGTCATGGATCGTGTACCGACCGCCGGTACAGCTTGTCCGAATCGGCACACCAAGCTCTAATGCCCAGAAGGGTAGATC
Source organism: Planctomycetota bacterium (assembly GCA_024274855.1). GTDB lineage: Bacteria > Planctomycetota > Planctomycetia > Pirellulales > Pirellulaceae > JAJSAJ01. The sequence continues at coordinate 6,380 of JAJSAJ010000230.1, forward strand.
GACGATATGAGGCGCCATGCCGGGAGTCCAGCCGCCACTGTACTTCATGAACGAACAGTTCTCGTAAGCACTCTTCACGATCAACGGATTGAACGGTGAAATGGGCGCGGGGCCCATCCAGAGGTCCCAATCGAGCCAGGTGGGCGGATCCGATTTCGGTGGATTCCCAAGGCCTTTTGGGCCCTGGTTCATGACATTGAACGTCCGCACCACGCTGACTTTGCCCAAACCACCACTGCGAATTTGTTCGACCACGCGACGATAGTTGGACGATGCATGGATCTGTGTACCGATCTGGCAGATGCGGTTGTGTCGCTTCACCGCCTCGCGAACGGCCAACGACTCGGCCACATGCAGTGTCATCGGCTTTTGCAAATAGAGGTCTTTACCTGCCTTGCACGCCTCGATCGCAATCAGACAATGCCAGTGCGGCGGCGTGGCAATAATGACACCATCCAAATCATCTTGCTGCAGCATCTCGCGAAAATCATGGTACGGCTTGGCGGTCGGGTACATGTCCACCACCCCTTCGCGACGCTCCCTCCACACATCACAAACGGCCGTGACCACCACATCGGGATACTGGACACAGCTGGCGAGATTCCCACGTCCCATACCCCCGGCCCCAATCAATCCAATCCGCAATTTATCGTTGGCACCGGTTCTCTTTCCAGCACCGCCAAGAGCAGCTGACGGCACAAAGTAGGGTGCGGAAACCCCAACCGCACTCGCAACAGCCGACTGCCGCAGGAAGGAACGCCGGGTAACCGACTGGGACTTGGAACAGAAATCTTCCTGGCTGCGCGTCATCGTCGCTTTCTCCTCAAAGGGGTTTGAGATCGATCGTTTGTCGTCGTTCGGCTATTCTGGCGAGTTGGCATCCGCTGTCGTATTCGGCTGTTCACACTTCAGTTCGCGTTCCAACAAAATCGGCCTCAAGACACGTCGCCAGATTTCGTAACCTTGACGGTTCATGTGCAGCCGATCCTTGATGAAAATATCAGGACGCAGCTTGCCAGTGCTGTCGAACATGGGCGAGGCCACGTCAACATAGGTCATCCTCTTGTCATGGGCGCAAACGGCAGCAATCAGCTGGTTGGTTCGCTTCGCTACCGGCCACAGCGTCTCGCGTGCGCCACTCGGCTTGACTGCCAGGAAGTAGATCCGAGTCTTCGGCAGGGATTCGTGGATCTTGTCCGTCAATTTGATGAATGTATCTCGGATCTTCTCCGGGCTGATCTTGGCAGCCGTATCATTATCTCCTTCGTAAATCACAACCGCGCGCGGTTGGTATCGAATGATCACTCGGTCGCAGTAATGCAACAGATCATACATCGTGCTTCCGCCAAAGCCACGTGCAATCACCGTCAAGGGTTTCAAATCCTCGTGGATCAAACCATGCCACATCCGCAAACTCGAACTGCCGGTACAGACAATCGCGCCGGTCGGTGGTGGCTGCAGCTTATCCTGCTTTTCAAAAGCGCGGATCGCCCCTTCAAATCGGTGCGGATCCGGATAAGCGTGCTCACTCGTTTCATCGGCCCGCAACTGGCCGGCTCCCATCCAGACAACAAGAGCAAGGCAAACGGTTGTACGAACGGAAAACGCCGGGAACATATCGTTATTCCTTCCAATGCGAAAGAAGCGTGTTCCACATCGATAACATCTTCGTGGACCCGTTGCAACCATCGACCAGAAGATGGCGTCTAACACACCCCCATTTTCGACGTGTATGTTTTTTCGGTCGAATCGATTCCTCGGACATCAGCCCGGATAGAACGTCACGGAATGCTCCGACTCAGTTTCACCGCCGGCTGATGCCACCCAGCCGACATGGAGTCGCTTGCCCCCATCAAAAGGGGACAAGTAGAAATCCGCGGCAGGCGATGAGTGGTAACGTCTTGAGGGCGGTGAGCATAAGCTGGGCCAACGGGAGGGGGAGACTGGAGGGGCAATTTCTCTAGTTCGGTGCACCTGGTCTTGTTGCGCCGGTGCTGGCCGCCCCGACCACACGGTGCCCTGATTCCCACGGCTGGAATCGAGCGACATGGATCTCAGTCCACCAATAAGCGTCAACATTTGTCACCCCCGGTCGAGCAATAGGGAATAGGGAATAGGGAATAGGGAATAGGGGGCCTTGATCGTAACGTGGTCCAGGTAGGTCCCGCTTGCCGAGCGGGACATGGCGTAATCCAGGACGCTACACGAGGTTTGGAACTGCAGCCGGAACCTGTTTGCCTGCTGCTGGACCGGATTGCGATCACCGCCGGAATAGGGAATGAAACCGCATGAGGCGTAACAAGTTGTGCGGTTCCGGCCTCAGTGCGCCGACCTCCATGTTCCGCATTCCCGATTCGGTCCCATCGGACCGCTTGCCACGCGGAAGACCCCTCTTCGAGGACATTGCTCGCATGCCGACGCGCAACAAACCTCCAGCGTCCTAACGGCTCCAATTTGCCCAAAGGTCGGGGTTTTGACCAGGCCAGCCGCGCCCTCCCATGCAGCGACCCAGGATACGATCCAAGCCCGTCCTGAGCTGGCCTCTGACAGACACCCAACAGCGACCGATCCGGCCCCCCCTCGCCCTGGTAGACCCGGGCAGTCGGCGAACTCGGGGGGATTAGTTCGCTTACAAGGGGTCAGACCCATTTTCGGCGACAACACGGGTACTTGTAAATGAACGCGTTTTCCGCCGAAAATTGCGTCAGACCCTGGCGGCGTGAACGGCTACCAAAAAACCCTCCGCACCAATCCGAACCCCTGTATCCAGATGCATCGCCATGCGGTTATAATCAGCGCGTATGTTGGCGACGACTGGTCGCCGTGCGGCACAGACCTTTTTTTCGGACGTAGGCAATGGGCATTTTGAACAAAGCGTTTGGTGGATTTTCGTCGCGTGGCAAAGCGTTGAACGTGTACAAGCGTGGAATGACCAAAGCGGATCAACGAGATCTTCCTGGAGCGATTGCCGACTATTCCACCGTGATCGCCATGAAAAGTGTTCCCGGAGATGTCAAAGCCATGGCACTGCTAAACCGGGCTTTGGCCTACTCACGGTCGCACGAACAGGAAAAGGCGGAAGCCGATCTGGCGACCGTCTTGGCGATGCCAGACGCGACGGCCCAGGTCCGTTCGGCCGCAAACGAAAAGTTACAGCGAATGCGAAAGATCAAGGCTCGGCAAGACACCCAGAAGTAACTCCAGCCTTGCAGAACTTCTAGCGTACAATCGGCTTTTGGCCCATCGAAAATAGGGCACTTCGACCCAATGCGATTGGATTCCAGACTTAGCGCACGGTGACTTCTGGGAACATAGCAATCAATTCGATTTGAGTCTTCGCTTGATGGCCTACAAGGCCACCGTACGGCTGTTTCTTTGGAGGCAGACGGGAAAGGGCCGGCGAATCAATTATTGTCGTGTTTATTGGGGGGCGTTCGTGCGGCGATCCTCCTTAGCGGCGAGACTGATTCACCCATGGGACGAGCCCATGGGGGTCTGTACGCGAAAGAGTGCGACACTTATTGATTGGCGAATTCTAAGACAGACCGCACATCACGTTGCCAACGCGTTGTTGAGTCGCCCGATCGCTTCATCCACTTCACTTTGGTTCGCAAAGCCGATCACGACCGCCGTGACGCAACCGAGTCCCATGACGAAACGGGCGGCCTTTTCGCGATCGGCGGGATCTTGGAACGAGCCGTTCCCGATCAACTTCATCCCGATCACGCCCTTACCGTTCGCATGCATCTGTTTGATGTACTTGACCACCTTCGGGACATCTCCTGGCTCGGTCCATTTACCGGTCGGTCCATCGACGTGCTTTCCTTGCGGATTGATCCTGACCAATCCGACATCGACCCACGAACAATCGGGCGCCGCACTCAAACTCTGCAGGCCGTGGCACGACATGCCGTGTGCTCGCAGGATTTGCTACTCTTTCGCTTTGGACAAACCATCTCGCATACGTTCCAGTCGCTTGGGCCAGTCGTTCCGCCGCGTGCAATGGATCAAAACCGAATCGAAGTAATCGGTTCCAAGCTCCTTGCGAAAACGGTCGAGCGTTTTCGCAACATTATCGGCATCTTGTATCCGCATTTTCGTTTGGATAAACAGCTCGTCACGAGGCAGCCCTTTCAGGGCCGAGCGCAACATCTCATGGGTCTTATAGTTGTCCGCCGTATCGAAGTAGCGAATTCCCTGATCGTAAGCGTACCGAACCAGACGGTCGAACGCCGCCTGCCCCAATTCACGCTGGATGCGCCCGCCCTGCGAACCGGTTCCCATTCCCAGCCGACTAGGCCGCACACCGGTTTTGCCCAACACGACACGGTCAACAGCGGTTCGCTTCTGGCCAGACTCCGCGGCAATACCGGATCCAACGACCGCCGCCGCAGCCGTTGCCGCCGCACTTTGCACCATAAAAGAACGTCGATCAATACGCGTCATGTCAAGCTCTCCTGAAATACGATGGTAACCGTTCACGGGTAACCAGCTTTCTTAGGGTCTGTTCCGTACCGAAGGCACGCCCCTCCGCGAGGTACAGGGGGAAGCCAATGCGAGTCTCGCGAACAGTGGCGTACCCCTGGGTTTATTTGACCGTCCCTTCGGGACTAATACGATGCGAACACTCCTTCACGACTGGAACAAAAACGCCAAACAACTCATAGAATCTCACGATCGCGTTCCCGGCCAAAAGGCCGTGAACGGCGACACATAATGGAAGCAATGCCGATCCACCTGACAGCCCACACTCGGAAGAGCATTCATGCCCGCCCAACGTCGCTCACGTGCCCCATCCCGTACTGACAGGCAGTTATTTCGGCGCAGGTTCGCTGCCGCCACGACGCGGTCGCCGTGTCGCCCCGTTGTCTGACACATTGACGCGAACTAGTGTCAACGTCTCCTTCTGCGCATCGACTTGAAACTTGAACTTCCCTAGGAAACTCATCCCCAACAGTGGTGGAGCATTACTTGCCTCACGAGACAATACGGCACATTCGACATTCTTGGCGATAAACTGTCCGACACGCACCGAATCGAGCATCACAAGATGGCCATTGATCGTCCGACCGTCCGCCAACGACAACCGAATCTGCCGGTCGTTCGCGGTGATCATTATCCCACAACGCATTGCCACGTCATGCGGGAGGCTGACGATCCCAGCCCCCGAATCGAGCACCATATCCTGCTTGTGATTTCCATTGACAACCACCGACACGTGAAACGTCGAACCCTGTCGTCGCAACGGAATCGACTCGGTTAGAATCTCTCCTTCCAGGCCCTCCAGACGCGTGACCGACCTCTGCAGCCCTCGTGACTCAGCAAACGTGTGACTCTTGCCTGTAACTCGGTCCAGTTGAGCCAGCAGCGTTTTGACCGACGAATCCTCGGCCATTGTCTTGTACGTCTGGCTGATCGTATCAATCTGTTTACGCAACTTCAAAACCAGATCGATGTAGTCTTCTCGTACGTCGTTGGTTGAACCTCGAATCGCCTTGATCCGCTGCTCCTGATTCTTAAGTGCCCACTGCATCAGCTGAATCTGGCTCTGATTCGAATTGATCGCAGCGACAAGCCTATTATTCGACGCGACATCATTTGGGTTAATGCCGGCCAACTGGGCGTTTAACCTGGCATTGATCGCAATGAGCCCGTTAGTTTGTTTCTTGATCTCGGCCTCTTGCTGTTGCGCCATCGCGACGCCGCGGCTTGCCGTCACAAGTTTCTTGCGTAAGTCGGAAACGGCACGAAACGATCGGCTCACGTCACCCTCGGCAACCAGAATAACCGTCGAGCCACTCACGCGCATTCCGTTGGCTTTCAAATCGGCTTGAATCTTCTTCAAGGCATCCGGACCATCACCCATCGGCGGCCGCCCACCTCGATCCAGCGTCGCCAAATAAGTCCGGTCCGCGTCACTCAGTTTCTCCACCGAAACGGCCACGAGCGATCCATCCTTTTTCTTCAAATGGACCTGCTTGCCCTCCACGCGAACCAACTCGGCCTGCACCTTATGCTGCCCGTTCGAACTGGTCCATGTCCTGAACGCACCCTGAGCGACAACGGCCGCACTGACCTGAACCAAGAACAAAACGGACCACATCAACCGCAATCTCATGGAAACGGCTCCCTACAATAGGACTTGTTGACGGCCCCCTCACGGAGGCATCACACACGCATATTGTCTTGGATACTCGTCAAGAATTCAAGCAACCGGCCCCTTAACTCGCTGAAAATGCCGCTGGCAGGTCGACCAAATCCCGCAAACTTCGCCCCTTCATGCGGCATGCGACAGGGACCAACAGAAAACGGTAACCGTTCACGGCGAGAGTGCGTGGAGCGGCATTTATCATTTGTCATTTTTTGGTAACACTTTAGCCAAATGGAGAACGCACGTTCGTCGAAGGGCCCCCATGGGCTTGTCCCATGGGTGAATAAGTCTCTCGAGCTAAAAAGCATGTGATGAAAATCCCCTTTCCGCTCCCTCCCCGCCGCCTTTGGCGGCGGGGAGGGAGCGGCCGTCGGCATGACATGCCGGCCTTAGCTCAA
>JAJSAJ010000231.1 GCA_024274855.1 Planctomycetota bacterium
ATCGTGGATTGTGATCCGTATTACTATAACTTTTACTATAACTTCAAAGATCGTTAAGGATTCGCCAATCAATAACTGTCGCACTTTTTCGTGTACAGACCCCCATGGGTGAATCAGTCTCGCAGCTAAGGTGTCGCACTTTTCCGCGTACAGACCCCCATGGGCTCGCCCCATGGGTGAATCAGTCTCGCAGCTAAGGAGCCTCGCCGCACGAACGCCCCCCAGTGAACACGACCATAATTGATTCGCCGGCCCTAAGTGTTTCCCAAAGTCCCAGCGACCAATCGGAGCGCGTGATTGGGGCCCGAGCGGTAGTTTGAAGTTGGTTGCGGCCCTGCCGCTCCGTGAGTACGGCGCGCATGTTTCCCGAGCGAGCAACGAGGGCCGGTCCAAATGCAAGCCTGTTCGTGTCGACGATCGACGGCAGTATTGTCGGTTGGGACGTCAAGAGGTGGCCAATGACCACTGTATGGATTGTCGGAGCCGGTGCCGTTGGGCTGGGATTGGGCAGTTTTCTGCTCCAGTCGGGCACCCGAGTTGTTTTCGTGGGACGCGAGCGGACGTGCGGCCTCCTGTCGAGCGACGGGTTGGTGCGGACCGGGATCTTTGGGCGTTTCGCGGCACCCTCGGACCAATTCGACGTGCAGACATCGCTTGATTTGCGAGAAACGCAACTGCCTAACCTGCTCCTGATCTGCATCAAGTCGTATGACAGCCAGACATTGGCGCGACAGTTGCTTGAAACCGATTGGGTTCGCGAATCCGGGTGCCCGCTGGTTCTGTGCCAAAACGGGTGGGGCAATGCGGAGATCTTCGCAAAGCAGTTTCCGCGGCAGCGAGTCTTCAGTGCCCGAGTGATCACTGGGTTCCAGCGGCTTGCGCCGAACCATGTTAACGTTACGGTCCATGCCGCGCCGATTCGCATGGGTTCCCTTTTCGGTGCGGATGCCTCTGTCTTGCAACCGTTATGCGACCGACTGGCGGCGGGCGGCATTGCCGCGGAAACCACGCCGACGGTCGTCCGCGACCTTTGGTCCAAGATGCTCTACAACTGCTGTTTGAATCCGCTCGGGGCGATCTTGGCCGTTCCGTACGGTCAGTTGGGCGAGCACGAATCGACGCGAGGAATCATGGACAGAATTGCCGCCGAAGTGTTTCAGGTTATGCACAGCAATGGGCACTCGACCCATTGGGACGATGTTGCCGGATTTCTTGACGCTTTCTATCACCAGATGCTACCGCCGACTCGCAAGCACGAGTCGTCGATGCTGCAAGATCTGCGCGCCGGACGCCGGACCGAGATTGATGCTTTATGTGGTGAAATCGTGCGACTTGCCGAATCCAGCCGAATCGAAACGCCCACCAATCGAATGCTGTACGACTTGATTCGTTTTCGCACGACGGGCCGTTGTTGACGTGGGAGGGCGAAGCTCCCGCTGAGCCGAGACGTTCCGACGACTCCTCGCTCCTGCCGTACGTTATTTTGTCAGCGTGATCGGGAAGTCGTTGTCACCTGCTTTCACCTCGACAATGATCCCACTGGCCGCTTCGTCCCAGTACTTTGGCGGAACCGCTTAGTCGATCTTGACGGGCATCGCTTTTTCAGGGCCACCGGCTGCCGGGTCGCCGAGGGCTGGTGCCAGATAGACGCTGTACTTGCCGACCGGTAGCGGTTCTTCCAGAGTGAATGTTCCATCCGACTGAATGTTGGCGGTACCGGCCTGGCCAGTCTCGTTGCAGACTAATACAACAGCGGCATTCGTGTACGGCTTGTCATTGAACGTTACTTTCCCCTTCACCTTCCCGGTTGTCGGGCCTCGGTTGCAGCCGATCGAGAAGACCACCATCAGCACAAGTAGGGTGGTTGCCCATTTGACAGCCGGTCGGTATACGCGTGTTCGCATCATGTCTGGTTCGCCTTTCTTACGGTCGCGGAAAACATCGCACTACGGGTGCGGTCAGCTACCTGTGGCACGGTTGTGCGTACGTGGAGCTCTTACCTGGCACATGGTGAGTCCAGATTCTGTTCGTTTAGAACTCGCCAACGGTCTGCCCGTCGTATCGGCAGGCCAGTTGTTTTAGCGTCAGAAATCTCAAGTTTTCGGAGATAAAGCGCACCGAACCGTCTGTCAGGCCGATTTCGATGCCGCCTGGGTGTATCGAATTGATAACCGTGTTGTTGCGGTACATCGCTTCCGTTGCCCCTACCTGGAGAATGTTTGAGTTTGGCGCGAAGCGAACACAGGTCGTTCCCGTTTGCCATAGGTCCCAGCAACTGGAGGCCGTGATGGGCCGAGGATGCCGCGAACCGCCCCAACCGCCGTAGTAGTTCGAGGTTCGATTCAACCTGGAAACCAGTCCGGATTGCTCGGAGATGATCATGGTGTTGGAGGTGCCATCTTCACACTGAGCCAATCGAAAGTTCTCGTTGGCTGCCAACATCCCGTTGTTGCAGGACCACCCATGACCGCAATCGCGCGTACCCTTGTTTGGCTCGGGGCCTGGGATTGGGCGTGCGGCACCCTGGATACCGACGTAAAGGATGTTCTGTCCCTTGAGTGGGTTGGACCAAGAGTGAGGATTGTCAAACGGGTCGATGGTCGAGGAGGGACACATATAGACACTCAACTTCAGACCTCGAAGCACCTGGTTGCCGTTGTTGTACAGGTCTCCACGAAAACTGGAATTCGCTTCAAAGCGTAACTGGTCCCAAAGGGCGGTTCCTTCAACATACGGTAGAATCAGTGCGCGCCAGTTCGATCCATTGTGCGGCCATGCGCCATTGTTGATATTGTACGACCCGAGTGGAAAGATCCGGTGCGAGTCGTGGTAGTTGTGCAGTGCCAGGGCAATCTGCTTTACGTTGTTCGAACACTGCATGCGCCGGGCTGCTTCGCGAGCCGCTTGAACAGCAGGCAGCAACAACGCCACAAGAATTCCAATAATGGCGATAACGACTAGCAGTTCCACCAGCGTGAAACCTCTTTTTGATTCTTGCCTGATCATGCAACAATACTCCAGTTGAAAAAAGAAAAAATGCAGTTTGCTGAGTGTCGCGGGACAAATTGATCGTGTTGGCCCCACAAACAAAAACCAAGCTCGTTAATTGTGGTACTTGTCCGGCCAATTTGTCAATGGCTCGAACTACGAAACCGGCCGGCTTGTGGATTTCAAGCGAACCGCCCCCGAGCGATTAGTATCGCATAGTCGCATCCGCGAATGCCGACGTCAACTGCAGCTCGGCGACGTGCGAGGAAGCTCTCGTGGGCCACACAATACCCCCGGACGGGGCGTGACCTGCCCGGCGATCGTTCGATCTCTGGCGAACCGATCCACACAGCAGGTGCCGGCGTTAGCTGTTCGGTTACACCAGAGGGCCGAGCCGCTCGTCTACGTAGGTTGTACGGCAAAGCACATGACAATTGCTGAACAGCCAGCCAAACCACTGTATAGTGCTAACCTCGAATCGGGCTGAGTTGTTGACGATGTTGGGAGGGCAACATGAGGCGGCCAATGGGGTCCGGGCGGCAGGTCGAAGTTGGTTACCAGCCCTAACCCTCTTGGAGATTCAACCCGCGTTTTTGCACATGGTTCCGTTTCTTGATAAACTTATCGTCACGCCAATGTGTCAGGGCGATGATTTGAGCGGTCTTTTTGCCGAGCCCGTACAGTTTTTTTGAAGATGTCAAACTGCCAACCGTTCAGTTTAAGGACTCGAGCCGCCGTCACGCGGGCGAGTTCCGTACTGCGGTTTGACAGTCGCACGCCATGATCCGACGTTGCCCAAGCGGCCCATCCACACGAGGTAAACCATGTACGCTACGTTACGGTTGATTGCCACTTTCGCGTTTGCTCTGTTGATGACTTCGGTCGGTCGTGCGAACGACGATGCGAATACGGCTAGTCTTTTTGATGGTAAGACGCTGGAACAGTGGACGGTGCTTCGCTGCGATGCGAAAGTACAGGATGGTGCGATTCTGTTGAAAGGGGGCAATGGGGTCGTTCAAACGGAGCAGCAATATGCAAACTTCGTTTTCGAATGTGAATGGAAGACACTGAAGGCCGACAAGTGGGATTCCGGGATCTACTTTCGTTACACCAGCATTCCGGCGAACCGTCCGTGGCCCGATCGGTACCAGGTCAATTTGGGCGAAGGCATGGAAGGAAACCTGGTCGGATTCAAGGAAGCAGAAAACCGTGTGGAGGTGAAGCCGCATGCGTGGAACCAATTCGTGTTGACGGTCAAAGGCGACACGGCGGAGCTGAAAGTCAACGGAAAACAGGCATGGCGTGCCAAGGGGCTCAAGACGCTCAAGGGGTTCATTGCGTTGCAGGCCGAAGTGCCTTTGGGTGGCCAGTTTCTGTTCCGAAACATTCGGATCACAAAGTTGCCGTAGGCGCGTCGCCCTGTCGTGGCGATGTTCCGAACCGAATGAACAGGGCGCCACACAGGGCAAGTCCGGCCGAGCCGGCCAGCCAGGGCCAGGGCAGGTGCGGTCCCGCGTCCACGTCCCAGCCAAGCCATGTTAGCAGGCGGCTGTTTTGCAGCAATGCGATCAGCAGCCCGTTGTGGATCGAATGCAGGACAATTCCCGGGATTATGCTACCCGTGCTGAGGCAGACCCAACCCAGAACCAGTCCCAGGAACAAGCTTGGCAGAAAACGCTCGGGCATCAGCACGCTCGGCGTCAGTACATGGAAAGCCGCGAATAGGGAGGCGGAGATCATGACGGTTGCCGCGCCCGAGAACTGTTTACCGAGGCTGCTGAGCAGGAAACCGCGAAAGAACCACTCTTCGAAAACGGCCGGTACGATGGCCAATGCGATCAAGAGCACCGGCAGTGGAAGGGCGTTAAAACCCCGTAACAGCTGCTCGGCTTGGGAAAACTGGTGCGTGTCCAAGGTGGCAAGGCCGATCCACTGACCAAAGACGAATAACAGGTGTGCCCACGGCCAGAGCGCCAGCCCCAACAGGATTGCGCCCATCAGTGAAAGCCATGTGGGGATCTGAAGCCGGAAGCCTGTGGCTATGCGCACGCGTTGGTACAAGGCCAGGACCATCGGGCAACCGCCAAAAACAACGGCCGTCACCAGCCCGTTCAGGACCAGCCGATCGGTTAGTCGCTGCCCATACGAACTTGCGATGTTTCCCAAAACGAAGTAGATGGGAAACATGACGGCCAGGCACGCGATTCCCGCCGCCGTGCTCGCAGCGGGTCTGGTTTCCCGCGGACGGCGCCACAGATCGGCCCAACTGCCGTGACTGGCGTAGAGCAACGCATCATTTCCAAAAATACGGGCTGCGACCATGATGGCGACGATTGCATAACCGATCGTCGAAACAATGGCTAACGCGGCCAGAGAAGGTGAAGCAACTCCTTCCAACAGATCGCGGGCCAACAGGACAATGTTGACCAGGGGGGCGACGGCCAATAATCCGGTCAGTTCCAGTCCGGGCATCGAGCTCAATAACCCCGGACTGATTGCCAATAACATCACGGGAATCAGGTAGGCTTGGGCTTCCTTGAAACTGCGTGCGAAGCTGGTCAGCGCAAGTAGGACTGCTGAAAAGAATGCCGCGAATAGAATCATCAAACCCAGGACCTGTGCCATCACGATCGGCGACAGTCCGTTGGGCAACAGCAGCGAACTGAGGCCTGAGTTGAGAATGGTGATCGTCATCGCCAACAGATTGACCATCGCCGTCAGGATCGCCACGGTCAGAACTGCGATGTACTTGGAAATCAGCAGCGAGACTCGTGATATCGGCGCGGCAATCAGCATTTCCATCGTACCCCGCTCACGCTCTCCAGCCGTCAAATCAATGGCCGGGTACACGGCGCCCGTGATGGTCATGAGTATCAGGACCAATGGAACGAGCGTCGAGGCGGAAATGGGGATTGTGGCCGTCGACTTCAAAGGCGTGCGGCCGATGGTAATTGGCACATCCGTCGCCAAACCGGCTTCTGTCAAACGCGACCGCAGTGCGATACGGTTGACCGCTTGAAGACGAGTTTCCACGAGCAACAGTGCCTGCTGACTGACTGGAGAATTGTCACGGTAGATCAGGTCGATACGAACAGGAATAACATCGCCCACGTCAGTGCCACTCGACGCATTTTCGGAGATACGAACGCCTAATTGCACGTCCAGGTTCGTGACGTGTTCCTCCAACGGTGTGTCGGGAAACCAGAGCCCCTCGAAATCGCGTAGATCACCAGATGCGTTTGAGGTGGCCGAATCGTTCTTCGGTGATTCGGCTGGTTGTCTGGTGCGTCGCCCGTTCAGCAATCGTTCGCCTTCGGCCAGGTAGGCCGCCAGCAAATCCAAGTCCCTTTCCGACTGCGTGCCGATTCGAAACGAGGGCCCCGACGTGGAATGCATATTCGATACCAGGAGTTTCTGGAACGAAATACTCAATAGCGGATAGACCAGCAACGGCATCAGGACCAGCGTGACGACCGTTCGACGATCTCGCAGTGTTTCACGTAGCTCTTTGTGCGTCAGTCGCATCACACGCCGAAACGTTCGAATCGGTGACGCCGTGCCCG
>JAJSAJ010000232.1 GCA_024274855.1 Planctomycetota bacterium
CTGGCTCGTCTGCGAGGTAGCGGAAAACGTGCGGTGATCGTTCCTGAAATGGTCTCGTTCTCGGGGCGTTACGGATTCACATTCGTCTGCCACGAGATTCGACATTCAGATCGAAAAGCTGGCAACGAACGCAGCTTTTGGACGGTCGAGACCAACTTCTTGAAAGGTCGCACGTTTGAAACGATGGACGATCTGAACACTCAGGCGCTGGATTGGGCAACGGTGCGCATGCACCATCGTCCGGCCAGCAAGACCGGTTTGATTAGTGCGAAAGCGTTCCAGCACGAACGGCGTTACTTGACCCGGTTGCCGCGCCATCTTCCCGCGCCTTATTGCAGCCATGAGCGCGGTACGGACCAGTATGGATACGTTCCGTTCGGCGCGAACCACTACTGGGTACCGGGCAGTAAACGGGAAGAGGTCAAGCTGCTAGAGTATGCCGATCGCTTAAAGATCTTTCAGCATCGAACGTGCGTGGCCGAGTATCCGCTGCCGCCCGAGGGGGTCAAGAACCAGTGGATCCGTCCCGAGGGCCAACCCCAGCCTCGACATTTTCCCAAGAGCCGTCGACAAGGCTCTGAGCAAGAGGAAACACGTCTGCGCGCGATGGGCGCCGAAGTCGAATCCTATCTGGACTACGCGATCAAGACATCGAGCGTTCAGCGTCACCGTTTTGTGCGAGGGCTGTTCAGCTTGAGCCGCCAGGTGACGCAGGCCGTGCTGATCCAAACACTCGAGCGTGCGCTCCGCTATCGGGTTGTCCATCTCGACACGCTTCACCGAATTGCGTGGTTCTGCATCAGTCAGGGAGAGATCGAGCGGTCTCAGGCAAACGTTGACATCGACGTGGATGAAAACTTGCGTCAGCGACCGGCTTATCAGGAAGGCTATCTGACGGATGAGCCAGATCTCTCGGACTATGACCGGATGCCATCGGAGGACGAGGGATCCAACCCACTAGAAAGGAAGGAAGAATCATGAATCAGGAACTGGAAAGCATCTTGCGGTATCTGCGATTGTGGGGCCTTCTGTCTCGCTGGGACAAACTGTTGGCAGAAGCTCGTCGCGGGGACTTTTCTCACGGGCGATTGTTGAAACACGTCTTGGAAGCAGAGTATCGCACGAAGCACGACAACGCTCGAGAACTTCGCCGGAAGCGAGCTCACATCCCCGAGCTGCTGGAGATGGAGACGTTTCCGTTCAGCCGGCAGCCCAAACTGAATCGTAAGCAGACCATGTCACTTTACGACCGCTTCGCCTATATGACGACGACGCGAAACATGATCTGGTTGGGTCCAACCGGCTGCGGAAAAACAGGACTGGCAACCAGCTTTTTACTGCAAGCGATCGACCGCGGTTACCGAGGCTATTTCGTCACGTTCGCTGAGTTGGTGGCGCAACTGTACGCCGCACTGGCCGACCGCAGCGAAGCGAAGGTAATTCGGAAGTACCTGAAGTACGACTGTTTGGTGATTGATGAAGTGGGGTATGTCGAGGTCGAACCGGCGCAGGTGGGTCTGTTCTTTACGTTGATGCAAAAGCGTCACAAGACCAAGCCGACGCTGATTACCTCGAATCTGGGTTTTGGCGAGTGGGGATCCTTCCTCAAAAACAACCACTTGACTGCGGCCCTGATCGATCGGCTGACCGAGAACAGTTACGTGATCAACATGAAGGACTGCAAGACGCTGCGCCCCAAACTGGACAAAGGGCCGAAGTTGGACAAGGACGACGACAAGAGAAAGGACAAGAATGAGGACACCGACGTCAATCAGGACCGGGCCACCAACGAAAAGGAGGACGCCAACAAGAGGAACGACGACGACCGTCGCGATTCTGAAGCATGAAGTTCGACGACATTCGTCGGTGCGCGGCCGCGGTCCGCGAGGTGCCGCTGGAGACCGTGTTGATTCTACGGGGCGCGGTGCGAGACCGGCAAGACAGGTCGAAATGGCACACTGAACGAGGGCCTCTTTCGGTAACGGGTCCAAAGTTCATGAGCTGGCATCGGGGAACCGGTGGAGGCGGCGCGATCGACCTAGTGATGCACTTGGCCGGTGTCGACTTCCAAGCTGCCGTGGCGTGGCTCCAGCAGAACGTTGCTGGGAGCCACGTCACAGTTGGCAAGGACAGAACGGCAAGAGACGCTTCGCGCATGGCGCGTTCTGTCGGCAAGCATGAAGTCGACTCACTGCGACTGCCCGTTCGCGACGATCGTATGCTGAGCCGAGTGCGCCGCTATCTGAGTGGCCAGCGGCATCTCCCTGGATCGCTAACGGAGTCACTCATCGCATCTGGCAAACTCTACGCGGACAGCCGGAGCAACGCGGTCTTTCTCTTGGTGCGCGGAAAAGCCAACCGGCCGGTTGGTGCCGAACTACGCGGAACCGGACGTTGCGATTGGCGAGGGATGGCGCCAGGCACGCGAAAGGACTTGGGCTATTTCTGGATCGGCGTTCCGGGATCTAGAAACATCATTCTCTGGGAATCGGCGATCGACGCGATCAGCTGCTTCCATCTGCATCCAGCCCACATCTGCATCTCCACTTCGGGTGCGCGAGCTAATCCAAGCTGGCTGGCCGGACTGGCCGAGCGAGAATACCAGATCCAATGCGGCTTCGACGCC
>JAJSAJ010000233.1 GCA_024274855.1 Planctomycetota bacterium
GAGTCTACCACACAGGCACGACGATCGTCGAGGGCAGGCACTGCGCGGTTGTCTTGTCCGGCAGTCGGCGTTCACCCGATAAGCACCAGAGTGCCAATGAGAACGCGCTGCTGCAACCAATGTCTGGTCGCATGTCGTGAGCGATCTGATCTCCGCACCCAGACGACGCTTCAGAAAGGTCAGCGAGTTCCGCTCGTGGACAAAGACGTGCGATTCCGGGCCAGCGGACGCTCGTATTTTCGTAGCCGTTCACGGGGTCTTCGTCTGCCATCGCGTTTGCACCGGAGTTTTCCCCGGTTTTCCGCACGCCCGATTTATCATTAGTCATTTGGCATTACTCATTTATCATCGAGAGAGGCAGCGCAGCGGGGTCATACTCTTTCCACTGAAAAATGATAAATGACAAGTGACAAATGATAGATAAATGCCCCTCCACGCAATTTCGCCGTGAACGGTTACGTATTTTCTTTCTCGAGTGCTCTATTGACCAGGTTCGCCAATTGGGTAGGAGCCAAGGACGTTGCAACGAACCGTTTTTTCGGCTAGTGCGGCGAGAGCGCGCTGAACATACTGATCGTCCTGGTGTCCCTCAAAAGCGACGAAAAACACATACTTATTGTCCATTCCAGGCATTGGGAACGATTCGATCCACGTCAGATTCAGTCGATGGATTTTGAATACCATCATGGCGTCCGCCAGTGCGCCCGGCTGATGGGATACTTCGAACATCAGTGATGTTCTGTCTCGGCCGGTCCGAGGTGCCAGTTGTTCACCGATAACGGCGAATCGTGTTGTGTTGTCGGGATTGTCTTCGATATCGGGCGTGATCACGTCCAGTCCGTATTGGATTCCTGCTTCACGACTTGCAATCGCGGCGGCATTCGGTTTTTCCGCAGCCAAGCGTGCTGCGGTTGTCGTACTGGGCGTTTCGATGGTCCGAGCCTCCGGCAAATGTCGCGCCAGCCAGTTTCGGCATTGTGAAAGGGCCTGAGGCTTGCTGTACACCTCGTCCACCTCGCTTCGGCCACACTTGGCCAGCAAGTGGTGGTGGATTCTCAACTGAACTTCGCCACAAACGTGGACCGGCATGCGAGCGAACATGTCAAGCGTGTCGGCAACGCGACCGTCGGTCGAATTCTCAATAGGAACCAAGCCGAATTCAGCTTGTGACCGGCCGAGAGCTTCGAAGACGGCGGCAATCGTCGCCACCGGCACGAACTCGACCTGGCTTCCAAACTGCTTGACCACCGCCAAGTGACTGTAGCTGTATGCCGGGCCAAGATAGACGACACGCGTTGGCGCAAGCAGCGCACGGATGCCGCTGTAAAGCTCACGGAAAATGCATCGCACGGTCTGCGCATCGAGCGGTCCGGGATTCGTGCGTACGGCCTGTTCAATCGCGTAGTCGTCTGCCGGAAAATCGGCGATCAACGATGGCCGCTGCGAAATCATCCGAACCAGACTGTGTGCCGTATCAGCTCGCCGACTAATTAACGTGAGCAGCTCTTGATCCAGTTGCCGCATGCGCTCGCGAAGTTGCTCCGGGGTTTCGTCGGCCGGGCCTTGGTGTGTCGTGGTTTTCTTGGCCATCTGATTCATCTATAATTCGGATTGAAAAAAGCCTTGCATCGTTGTCCGTCAGCCGATGTTGGCTGCTCGTCGTAAGCACTTTGGATTTGGTTGCGGCCTCGCCGCTCTGGGGTTCATGTCGATCATCCACGAATCCAACGGGCAAGTTTGCCGCAATGAAGCCCTCGGATTCGTGAGCTTTTCGTGAGCTTAATGGGATAGCGACCCATGTCATGTTATCAAAGACCTGCCTGGCTGGAATCCCGGGCGTCGGTGCCATTATGGCAGCATGGTTGCGGATCTCACGCTCTGTCACCGGGGTGCGGACATGGCTGGTTTCTGTAACACGTTGCGTTGACGCATGTTATGTCGATTGGTTGATGTCCTGCGCCGAGTGGCACGATCTTTGCAAGAGAGAAGCTGAATCGAGCATGTGCTGCCTGGATGGGCTGTCGGTGTGCGCTGCGGCAGGTCATCGCGATGGTTGTCGCAGCATGGTCACGATGCTTAGGAGAGTACAGTCGACGTTTGGGCAACACAGATGTCGAGGGTTGGCTATCTGCCGAATTGAGCCAAGCTCATGAAGACAGAGGCGCGAAGAGTTTACCGCGGGACAATAGCGAGGAATCGAGTCATGGCGGAAGGCGAGAGAATTATTGGGATCGATCTGGGAACGACAAACTCAGTGGTGGCGGTCATGGAGGGATCCGATCCGAAGGTGATTCCCAATGCGGAGGGCAACCGCCTGACTCCGAGTGTCGTTGCTTTTACTGAAAAAGGCGAGGTGCTTGTTGGTGAGCCGGCGCGACGTCAGGCTGTGACCAATCCGACGCGGACGGTCTATTCCGTCAAGCGATTCATGGGGCGCCGGCACAGCGAGGTTCAAAGCGAAGAGAAGATGGTTCCATATGGTGTCGTGGGGGGGGATGACGACTATGTCAAGATCCAGATTGGGGACCAGCAACACACGCCACAGGAAATTTCGGCGATGACACTTCGCAAGCTTAAAGAGGCTGCGGAGTCGTATCTTGGGCACAAAGTCAACAAAGCAGTGATTACGGTACCGGCCTACTTCAATGATGCTCAACGCCAGGCGACGAAAGATGCCGGGCAAATCGCGGGCCTCGAGGTCGCTCGGATCATCAACGAGCCGACTGCGGCCGCTCTGGCCTACGGACTGGATCGAAAAAAAGACGAGCGGATAGTCGTTTTTGATTTGGGGGGCGGTACGTTTGACGTATCTGTTCTGGAAGTGGCTGCAGCGTCCAATGCGGAAAATGAAAGTCGGATTTTCCAAGTGATCAGTACCAATGGTGATACGCACTTGGGTGGCGATGACTTCGACGAGGCGTTGATCAATTACGTGGCTGACGAGTTTCGGAGCGAACAGGGAATCGATCTGCGGTCCGATAGTATGGCCCTGCAACGACTCCAGGAAGCGTGCTAAAAGGCAAAAAAAGAGCTTAGCTCGGTTCCCCAAACCGATATCAATCTGCCGTTTATCACTGCGGATGCGAGCGGCCCCAAACACCTTCAAGTTACGATTTCTCGCTCAAAGTTCGAGGCGCTCGTCGATCCCTTGATCGATCGATGTCGTGGCCCGGTCCTACGGGCGCTGGAGGACGCCAGGCTGAGTCCCAGCGATATTGATGAAATCGTTCTGGTTGGCGGTTCCACTCGCGTGCCTAAAGTTCGGCAGATGGTCAAGGATATCTTTGGCAAGGATCCCCACCAGGGCGTCAATCCTGACGAGGTGGTTGCGATCGGTGCCGCTATTCAAGGAAGCGTTCTCTCTGGCGAACGCCGTGACGTATTGCTGCTGGACGTGACTCCGTTGACTTTGGGAATTGAGACCGAGGGAGGGGTTATGACTCCGCTGGTTGATCGGAATACGACGATTCCGGCAGAAAAGAAGAGTACTTTCAGTACTGCATCCGATAACCAGCCGGCCGTGACGATCCGTGTTTTTCAAGGCGAACGTAAGTTGGCAAGCGATAATCGTCTGTTGGGCGAGTTCAATTTGGAGGGGATTCCGCCGGCACCGCGCGGTGTGCCTCAAATTGAAGTGGCTTTCGACATTGATCAGAATGGAATCCTAAACGTGTCGGCTCGTGATGTTGGCACCAATAAAGAGGCGACAATTCGGATTGAACAATCGTCCGGGCTCTCCGAAACGGAAATCGACGCGATGCGAAAAGACGCGGATGAGCATGCCGACGAAGATCGCAAACGTTTGGAGTTGATCGAAATTCGGAATCAGGCCGACCAGATGTGCTATCAGGTGGAGAAGCAGATCAAGGAGAATGTGGACAAGTTGACCTACGCGGATCGTAAGCCGATGGAACAGGCGATCGAACATGTTCGTGAGGTTGCAAAAAGCGATGATCTTCCGAGTATTCGATCCGCGGTTAACGAGTTGGAACAGGCATCCCATGCGTTTAGCAAGACGCTGTACGAGAAAGCGCAGGCCGAATCGAGTGCCAGTGCCGAGGGTGGCTCGGCACAAGATGCTGGAAAGTCCGATGACGACGCGATTGATGCCGAGTTTGAGGTGAAAGACGAATAGCGCGAAGGGGCCGCACGCCGCAAAGGGGGCGACATGCCTTCTGTCCCCTGGACTGGCGAAATCTGGACTGGCGAAATCTGGTTTCCCGGACAAACCTGGTGCCAACGGGTGCCTGCCAGCGGGTCCGAGCGGCAGCTCGAATCTGGCCGGCCGCCCGGCTGTCGGTCGCCTTTTCGTGGCGAAGCTTGCAGCTGTGGCGAACCGGGGCGATTGTTTTTCCCGGATCAAATCTTTCCCGGGGTTTAGCGATCCGAGTAGCCCCATTGGCTCAGAATCTGCTCGGCACCGGGTGTCAGTTTTCGAACTTTCTCGGCAATAATCGGTTTTTCCGATGTCTTGGCCGATTCCAGCTTTCGCTTGAATTGAACTAGTTTTTCCCGGCGATGACGGCGTCTCTTAATCTCTTTTCTGCGTTCGCTGCAAGCCACTGGATTCGCTCTCCTGTTTTCAGAACAGTCTGATTGTGTGGTTGGTACGGCCGGGCCTCGGGCAATCGGCATTCAACATCGGCAGCCGCTACTGCACCTCGGAGGAAACTCGTTTCTCGCTTGGCCGACACCTCGACATATTTAGCATGATATGCTGGCCGCGTCAACGCGATGGCACCTCGGGTGTGCGGTTGTTCTATGTGGGGGCATCTGATAGACTTGCGCGATTCCAACAAGACTCCTGGTATTGACCTCCATGGTGGCGGTCTGGTCGCGTTTGGACAACCCCCATTCGTCCTGTTTCTCGGTGAATATTCGGCCGGTTCGAGCTTTCTGTCCTGTCCGGCGTCGATTGATTCCCGTGAACAATTGGGCCCGCCCGCAGGTGGCGAGCATTATTGAGTGTGCAATGGTAAATCGAAATCTAATCCGCAGTCTGGAAAGTGACACCGAATTAAAAGCCGAACTCGACGCGATGATCGCGGCGACCGGTGACACCATCGTTGCTGAAATCGAATCCGAAAGTGAGTTCGATGTTCAGAATATCGTCGAGGGAACGATCGTTCGCGTTGACGGTGATTCGGTTCTGGTGGACGTTGGCTACAAGAGTGAAGGAACGATCTCGCGAGACGAGTGGGACGTCCAGGAAGATCCGCCGGAAGTCGGCCAACGCATCAAGGTTCTTGTTGAGGAAGTCGAGGACGAGTTTGGCCTTGCTGATGATCCCCATGGCATGGTCCGCCTGAGCAAGCGGAAAGCCGAGAAGATTCTTCAGTGGGAAACCATGATGAAGACCGTCCAGGAAGGCCAAGTGGTCACTGGAAAGGTTACACGAAAAATTAAAGGTGGCTTGCTGGTTGATATCGGTGTCAATGTTTTCCTGCCTGCCAGCCAAGTTGATATCCGGCGACCAGGCGACATCGGAGACTATATTGGTCGCACCGTTCAGTGCGAAGTGCTAAAGATCGACGAGGCTCGACGGAATATCGTCGTGAGCCGCCGGTCACTCATCGAAAAACAGCGGGAAGAGGATCGTGAGCAGCTGCTAACGGAACTCGAGGTCGGACAACTTCGCAAGGGCGTTGTCAAAAACATCGCCGACTTTGGTGCATTTGTCGATCTGGGTGGGATTGACGGTCTGTTGCACATTACCGATATGAGTTGGGAACGAATCGGACATCCGTCCGAAATGGTTTCGATCGATCAGGAAATCGAAGTCATGATCCTGCATATCGATCGCGAAAAACAAAAAATTGCACTCGGCCTGAAACAAAAGCAAGCCAACCCTTGGGATCATGTTGTCGAGAAGTACCCTGTCAATTCGAAGGTCAAGGGTACCGTTGTGAACGTGATGAGCTACGGAGCGTTTGCCAAACTCGAGCCGGGGATCGAAGGCCTTGTACATATCAGCGAAATGTCCTGGACAAAGCGTATCAATCACCCGAGCGAATTGGTGCAGATTGGCGACGAAATCGACGTTGTCATCCTGGCTGTTGACCGAGAAGGCCAGCAACTGTCGCTCGGTATGAAGCAAACCCAGGAGAACCCATGGACGACCGTCGGCGACCGGTATCCGGTTGAAAGTGTCGTCAACGGGAAAGTTCGGAACTTGACGAATTACGGTGCCTTTATCGAGTTGGAAGAAGGGATTGACGGCCTGTTGCATGTTTCGGACATGTCATGGACCCGGAAGATCAGCCATCCCAGTGAAATGCTGGAAAAAGGACAAGAGATTCGTTGTAAAGTGTTGTCGGTTGATCAGGATCGGCGACGCATTGCACTTGGGCTTAAACAGTTGGACGACGATCCATGGGCACACGACATTCCCAATAAATACCAGCCTGGTCAGGTCGTTCGAGGTGTTGTGACGAAGATCACGAACTTCGGCGTCTTTGTCGGGCTCGAAGACGGGTTGGAGGGCTTGCTGCATATTTCCGAATTGGCAGATCATAAAGTCGAGAATCCGGAAGAGATCGTGAAGGTTAGTGATGAGATCGAAGTGAAGATTCTTCGAGTTGACACGGAAGATCGAAAAATAGGGCTTTCACGTAAGCGAGTCGAATGGGCCGAGGAAGACGATGCTGGTACAGCTGCGCCCGCACAGCCCTCATCGCAACGGGCTGCGGGGCACGAACGAACACCTCGCAAGGATCTGAAGGGTGGACTTGGTGATTCCGGCCCGCTGATTAAACCGGTGGAATCGGTGGAAGCGGTGGAATCGGTGGAAGCGGCGCCTCCTGTCGCGACGGAAACAGAATCTGCGGGCTCTGGAGAGAGTGCGGACCAGGCCGAGGCGAGTCAAGTGCCGGTCGATACGTCGGCCAGTCCCGACGAACCCAGTCCCGACGAACCCAGTCCCGACGAACCCAGTCCCGACGAACCCAGTCCCGACGAACCCAGTCCCGACGAACCCAGTCCCGACGAACCCAGTCCCGACGAACCCAGTCCCGAC
>JAJSAJ010000234.1 GCA_024274855.1 Planctomycetota bacterium
GCCGCTCAACGCAATACGCATTGGCGGCCAAATACGACTTGCCATCGGTGATCCCCGCAACGGTACGCCGGAATCCAGGCTCTGCACAACCAAGCTCTGCACAACCAGGCTCTGCACCCCCACCACAACGGGCGAGCATACAAAGACTGTTGCAGCACAGATTTACCAGAAACTGCAGACTGTCAGACTACAAGGAACCGGATCGCCAAACGCTCCGCCAACGACAATCAGCACAACGGGTCTTTCTTTTCGGTGAGCGGCGGACACTGGGACGCCATTTCGGCATTCAGATCCTTGAACTCCGCCCATTCGTCCGGTAGGTCATCGTCCAAGAAAATTGCTTCGACCGGACATTCCGGCACACAAGCCTCACAGTCGATGCATTCATCCGGGTCGATGTAGACCATCTGTTCAGCTTCGCGAAAAGCCTCGACCGGGCAAACGACAACGCAATCAGTGTACTTGCAGCCAAAACAAGGCTTTGCAACGACATGAGTCATGGACAAACTCTCCTTATCGTGCTTTCAAACTGAAAACCATACCTAGAAAAACAACATCGACTCCGAACGCCCGGCCCCCACAATGGATCGCCAGTTTTTGTTGTATCCTGTATTTCTAACTTCGTAACTGTTTAGCCGTCTGCAGTTGGATTTGTATTTCGCTGCTGTTTTTTCGGCTGATCGACCCCAACGGCCTTGTGCCGTTGGTGAGCGAGTCTATTGAGCTAAGGCCGGCATGTCATGCCGGCAGCCGCTCGCTCCCCGCAGCCAAAGGCGGCGGGGAGCGAGCGGGAAGGGGGCTTTCATCACATGCTTTTTAGCTCGAGAGACTTATTCACCCATGGGACAAGCCCATGGGGGTCCTTCGACCAACGCACGTTCTCCATTTGGCTAAAGTGTTACCTAACTTCGAAGATCGTCAAGTTGTTGTCAACATTCCAGCGACCAACGAAAGCGGGCCATTCGGGCCCCGAGCGGTAGCTTGAAGTTGGTTGCGGCCCCGCCGCCCCATCGTGCATCCAGGCTCTGAATTACCGAGCCGATCCTGCCAACCAAGTACTTACCAGCGAACAACTTGCCCGGATTCTAGTGCTTTTGCTCAACAGGTGGTAGGGGGCCCACGGTCCGAAAAAAATGGTAACCGTTCACGGAATGTAGGCCGCCGGTTCGCTTCCAAGGGGTCAGACTTTTTCGGCGACAAAATGCGTTCGCGTAAAGAAACGCTGTCTCCGCCGAAAATTGCGTCAGACCCAAGCGGCGTGAACGGCTACAAAAAATGAAACATGAACGAATCCAACTGGCGTTGACGCCTACCTGCTCCGACCGTATTATCCCGCTCCCGGCCCCCAAAACCGACGATGACGCCATGGGCCCCACGTCAAGGGTTCTCCAAGTTTTGGTGGGAAACTATCCGGGTTAATTGGATTATATGGTCCGCAGTGACCGATCTAGACAAGGAAGCCAGTCAAACTCCGTATTGGGTTCGATACGGAAGTTCACAAACTCGTCGCAGGTACGATTCTCAGGGAAGAGAAGCAAGCCAGCGTGCCCACAGGTCTCTGTTGTGTCGCGCGACTCTTCTCGCTTGTCACCATGTAGAGGCGAAAAGGCCATGCAAAACTCAATCGTGCGTCACACCATCGTCTTAATCGCCGCACTGAGTGTGGCGTTGGTAAACACGGGCTGCAAGAGCACCGGCTGGAACATGCCTGGATCCAGCTGGGCAAGCTGGGGCAAGAAGAAGCCGCCCACATCTTCGATCGCCGGCACACGCACAACACCGCAGCCACCGTCGGTCACGGTGCCCCCCTATCCGAGCACCGTTGCAGCGACATCGCAAAACGGCCCTCTGAATCGGACTGCTTCCAACACCGGCCCCCGAGCTTCGCAACCGGCAACCAGTCCGGCCGCCTATGGCCCGACTCCCCGATACCCAGCCCAACAGACCGCGTCGAGTGGCGGCTATTTCACGGGCCCCTACAATACGGGCCAAGCGTCCACGGCCGGCACGCAGCACGGTTTCTATTCGCCCACCATGTCCAAGCCGGCAGGTCCGGCAGCCTATACGGCCGACTCGCGTAACCGAACCACGCCACTGCCTGCAGGCAGCGCCACTCCGCGGAACGGCAGTGCAACTCGAACCACGCGACCAGCCGGCAGTACCGGCTACCCTGCTCGTTCGCCTTACGGGCCTCCGCCCGCACCAAGTTACCCGTCGTCGACCTCGACCACACCGTCCCACAGTTCGGCACCCGGCTACTCGAGTCCGACCACGCCGTCCCAAGGAACTGCCTATCCACCAAGAGCAACGGCTCCGGGCACGTACGCAACGCCCAGCTACAACAGATATCGGTCCCCAGCCAGCTATCCAACAACCCCGACACGAACACAAACGCCTCCGGCATCGACCAGCATTCGACCGAGCACTAGCCCGTACGGTGCCGTGCCTGTCTCCGCAACCGGACCAATCCGAGCGGCAAACACCGGCAACTCCATCAGCCGCTCCGCCACTGCGGGATCGCAGCCCAAAAGTTACGCGTCGCCAAGCTCCGGCGGCTATCAACCAGGTAGCACGGCCCGAGCCAGCAATCTGCTGCCGCCAACGACCGGCACAACGGCTCCCTCGAACTACGCCGCGTCCCCGACAACCAGCCGTTACGGCCCGTCGGCAAGCACCGCCGCCAAGTCACCAAGTGCCGCAGCAGCTTCAGCCTACCGGGCCCCGTCGTATCAGACGCCATCTTATCAGACGCCGACCTACCCTGGCACGACGTACCGAGGTCCGTCCAGCAGCGGGTATCCTGTACCAACACGAACAGCTACGCCGACCGGCAGCTCCAGGTACCCGTCGACCTATAGTCGCTGAAATGGTATTCGGAATAGCCAGCAAGTCACGACAACTCGATTCACACACGGTTTGATGTCAACCGTTATCAA
>JAJSAJ010000235.1 GCA_024274855.1 Planctomycetota bacterium
CAGGTCTTCAGTGATTCGCTGCCCTGATTGATCCCAATAATAGGTGCCGTACGTTCCGGCTGAGGACTTGTCTTGGATATAGTCCCACGCCCGCCCGTTCGCATTTCGCGGTTTCAGCATGGGGTCATAGGTTGGGACCTTGGCTTCGGTGCTGAAGCAGACGTCGAATCCGTTGATCCAGGGGGGTGAGAAGTGTGCGATGCCACGAGGTCCACCACGGTTCGAATCCTTGACGGTCTTGGTCAAGGTTCCGAGGTGCCATTTGCCGAAGTGGCCGGTCGTGTAGCCGATGGTTTTCAGTAACTCGGCCAATGTCAGCTCTTCCGGTTTCATGTGACCCCGGTTTGCAAAATAGATACCGTATCGAAACGGGTTGCGGCCGGTGATCACGGACCCGCGTGTGGGACTGCAGACGGCCGAGCCCGCATAGAACCGCGTTAACCGAAGACTCGATTGTGCCATGATATCCAGATTCGGTGTCTTGATGATCTTGCCGCCATTGAACCCCACGTCCCCCCAGCCCAGGTCGTCGCACATGACCAGTACGATATTCGGCTTGCTCGCCGATTCTTCGCTCCAGGCGACACGGGAATTCAGACAAGCGATCCCCGAAAGGACCAGAGTTGGAAACAAAAAGAAACGGAGAATATTGGCGAACATGGGAATGCCTCTTCAAAAACTGGTGTCAATATACCCTCTGTTTGCAAACAAATGACCCTGCGATGGCCTTTCAGGCCGTCGCTCGAAGGCTTAAATCGAATCGATCGCGATGTTTCCAGAAGCCACATTGCGCTAAGTTTGGAATATGATCGCATTGGATGGAAAATCTCTATTCTCGACAGGCTACAAGCCCATCGTACATGAGATTTTCTGTAACGCGGAGGTATGGATAGCACCCGAGGTCTCATTCTAACGCGGGCTCCGCCCGTAATGCAAAGCACACGCCATCTTGCGCGGAACTTGATTGGTAAGGGGCCAATGGGCTCAACAAAAACCCCGGTCCATTCCCCATTTGCCTACGGTTTGCTTTCGCCAACGAAGCGATCGGATACGTCATGGGCGACGGGCCATGACGCTCGGTTGCCGTCTTCGTACAAGCCGATTTCCTTAAACGGAATCGGACGAAAACTGAACTGGTCGTAAATCGGAGCGTTGGCGGGAAATGAGAAATCACGAGTCAAGCGGTCGACAAAACCGGGGTCTCCGATCATCGCATGGTTGTCCACCCACTGGTTAGCTCCTCGATCTCGCATGCTGCGTTGTGGGCAGTCGACGATCAAGTTGCGCCAAATGAAGTTTCGATCCGGGTTGTCCTGCAGGTGTAGTAAATCGGGATAACGCGTGCTGAACGGGGGAGATGTGATATCGACCCCGTAGCGTTTCATCGTGGCCTGTGTTCGCGGTTCGGCTAGTCTGTCTCGCCACCGCCGTTCGCCCCAGGGTGAAAAACTCAACGCGGCCTTGCAGTCGATGAACAGATTATTGTCGACGACGTTATCTTTTCCACCATGAATTTGTACTGCGCCGAAATGACCGCCGGCACATTTGTAGAAGACATTGCCGTAAATCAGAATGTCGCTGATAAAGTCATCGAGTCGAATACCTGCCTGGCCAGCCACGTTATAGCCGCTGCCGATATGGTGCCAGAAATTGTAGCGAAATACGTTGCCGCGATAGATCGGGCTGCCGTATATGTCGAGTCCTGCTTGATCGTCGTACTCGTAGACAACACTGTGCACCTCGTTGAACTCGACTATGTGCTCGAATCCCTCCAGTCGCATGGCATGGTGTGGAGAATGGTGCATGAGATTATGACTGAGGCGATTGCCCACGCCATCCAAGTGGACTGCGGGTGCATAAACACGATCTACGCGACTGAAGTGATGGATGTGACAGTTTTCGACAAAGTGCCCCCCCGGAGTCAAGCTCTTGAAATCGCCTCCGGCCATGCGAACACCTCCTGCGCCA
>JAJSAJ010000018.1 GCA_024274855.1 Planctomycetota bacterium
CAGCAACAGCCCGCGTTGGCCGCCGCCGGCCTCTATCAAGCAATGCAGGCATTGGCCAACTCGGGCGATGTTCGGGAGAGTATCGCCATCCGCCGTGAGTTGCTTGATCGCTACGGTCAGACCTGGCATGCAATTCAAGTACGCAACGCTTCGAAATAGATTTGGAATCCGACGATGAAACCAATTGGCTCTGAGACACTATTCCCTTCGGGCTCGGACAGACGTAAAGTACTCGTGCTCCTGAGCGGCCTATTGGCAATCTGGACATGTCTGCCGGCTACCGACGGCCTGATTGCCTGGTCGCAAGATTCCATAACTGATTCGGTCGATTCACCGAGCGAGTCCCTCACGGAAGAGGCCGGGCCAGCTTCAGCAAACACGCCGTCAACTCCACAAACGCCCGCGAACTCACAAAGCCGCACGCTTCTGAACACCTTGATCGACGGAGGCATTGTTGGTCTGATCATTGGCCTGCTATCGGTCGTTGCGGTCGGATTTATCGTCGAACACTTCATAACGATTCGAAAGAGCGTATTGATACCCGAATCAGTAGCCGACGAATTGGAACAATTGATTCGCGACGGACAAATTGACGAAGCAATCGATGCATGCAACGACCCACAAAACGAGTCGTTGATTGCGGATGTCGTCGTTGCCGGCTTGCTACGTTACCAAGCCAGTGAATTCGGATTCGCTGAATACAAAGCGGCCGTTGAAGAAGCCGGCGAGGATCAGACGGGACAGCTCTATCGCAAAACAGAAGTGCTTGGAATCATCGGCGCCGTTGCACCGATGCTCGGGTTGACCGGAACCGTCCTCGGAATGATCAAGGCCTTCAACAAGATCGCGGCAACCAGTGGCGCTGCCCGGCCGGAAGAGCTTGCCGAAGGCATCGGCCAGGCACTGGTCACGACACTGATGGGCCTGGTCGTTGCGATCCCGACCATGATTGCATTCAGCTACTTCCGAATCCGCATTGACTCGATCGTCGCGGAGGCAGGAAAGCGGGTCGAGCAGATCATGATGCCGCTCGGACGCAGACGCCAATCGTAAAGCACACCGCCCGTAGCAAGTTGAGAACAAAGACCATTCGACCGGTGAATTAATCATGCGACTTTCCAAACGCCGCGCTGCAACGCGTGTTAGTATGAACATGACACCAATGATCGATATCGTTTTCTTGCTGATCATCTTTTTCATGACCGTGACACAAGTTTCGGAGATAAATCGCGAACGAATGGAGTTGCCACAGCAGGCGGGATCCGAGGACCAGAAACCGGCCATCCTGACTATCAATATCGATAAGACTGGCCAGATTCTGATCGCGGGGGTCATCTATGAACTGTCCGATATGATCGCGATGATCGCCGATGAACTGGTTCGACTCAATGACGACCCGAGCCGATTGACGGTCGTCATGCGAGCGGACCAACGAACCACGTGCCGTGTCCCGAATGAAGTGATCAACGCGCTGACACGCTTACAGATTCACCGTGTTCGAGTTGCCGTCCAGGTGCCCAGGTAACATCAGGCCATGAAATTATCCAGCCGCAAACTCCAGCGCGAACCACGACTCGAACTGTCGATGACCAGTATGATCGATGTCGTTTTCCTTCTATTGATTTTCTTCATGACCACGGCCAGTTTTCGCCAGACGGAACGAAACCTTGATCCGGCAATTCAAGTCGATCGGGAGGCAAGCGGCCAGCAACAGAACGATTTCGAACCGGCAATTGTCGAAATAACTCGCGCGGACGGCCGGTTCGTTTACCGCATCGGCGAACGCAACTTGACAACGCAAGAGGAACTGACACGTCTACTGCGGCAATTCGACAACAAGGCAGACGGCGCATTTGTTCGCGTCGACGATGAAGCACCGTTTGCAATGGCCGCCGCGGCCATCCAGGCATGTAAGGCAGCTCGTTTCGCAATGGTGTCGTATGTCCCACAATCCGCCGGTCCTTAACGGCCACGCGCGCTCTATCAGTCGATCACAAGCTACACCGAGCCCAGCTGCATTGTCGGCCTGGCGAGGGCGATTCGCGCTGCTCGTCGTGGGGGCCCTGGCCGTCTTGCTCTCGCTGGAACACGCAACCGCACAAACGACCGAATCGGCCAAACAGGAACAAGCTCTGCAACAACTGCTGACCCGGCTTGGTTTGAGTGATCTGCAGATTGCCCATTTGGAACAACAGACAAGCGAATCCGCGCCGACGGTTGACAAGCCTGCCTTGGCAAAACGTCTTGCGGACCTCTATGCGATTCGATTGATGGAGAGTGCGGAAGAGAAACCGCGCTACGACGAAACGCTCCGACGTATTGATGAATTGACTCGGCGGTTTCCCGAAGCGAATACGACGGCCCTGCAAGTGATGTTGCTGCAGGCCGATTATAACCGAGCCGAGCGGTTGATCACGCAATGGCTCAGCGATCCACAGGCCACGGAAGATCGACAACAGGCCGCTAAGATTCTGTCCAGAATCGCGCCCCGACTCGATGTCTATCAAAAGAACCTGAATCAACAGGTTCAGAAGCTGCTGAGTGACACGGACGAACTGCCCGAGGGAGACGCGTTGAATATCGCGCAACAGCGACTGCGACGCCTGCAGGGACTGACCGCTCGAGCAACCTACTTTGCCGCTTGGGCAAATTACTACCTGGCCACTGCAACCGACGCGGCGCCCAACGCGACAGCCTTCCAACGCGCTCGCGCTATTTTTCGCCGCCTGTTTGGGCTTGAAGATCCGGACAGGTCGAGCAACGAATCGGACGCTCAACTGCTGGGCGAGATCCAAGCCTAAACACTCGGCCTGGAGTCGACCTGGCGTTCCCGTGCTCTGATCGGCCTGGGCCTGAGTGAAGCGGTCTGCGGAGACCGCGCCGCTTGCGATCGATGCTTCACCCTGCTGGAAGACTCAACTGTCCCAACGCAAATTAGAGACCAGGCTCCCTATTGGTATCTGCGCGCATTGATCGATTCCAACCGTTGGCAGGAAGCGGTTGCCTATGCACAAAAACGAATCGATCGGTTTTCCGACTCGGCAAGCCAAGGTCAAGTCAGCTTCTGCGTCGCGTTGGTTCGGACCGGCTACGGATCGAAAAAGAAACAGCCGGCCGCTCAGCGTCTACAGCTGGGACGACTCGGCTTGACCGGCCTCGCGAGACTGGGCCAGATGAGCGCTTTACAGAAGCTTGTCGAAAAATACAGCATTCGCACTGGTCAGAACGCCGGTTTCATTTTGCTGTGGATTCGCGGCCAGCAGGAATTCACGGCCGCGGAAAAATCCAAACAAGCAACCGCATACCAGGCCGCGGCCAACACGCTCAGGCAAGCGTTGAGCAGCCCGGAAGCCGCATCCCTGGTCGGCCCCAGCGCACGGTGCCGTTACACGCTGGCTTGGTGCGATTTTAGACAAAATCGGTGGGAACCGGCCGCCAAGGAGTTTTCAAAAGCCGCCACGGGCCTGAAGGCGGTCAGTGATTCACTCGCCCCGGAAGCTGCGTGGATGTGTTTTGTCGCCTATAAACGCCTGACCAAGAAACAACCTCAATTCGCCACACTCGCATCCGATGCGTTGACACGAATCGCACATGACTTCCCAAAGCACGACTATGCCAAACGAGTGGACGTTGAATTGGCTCGCCTGGCCGGACCGACCGATCCCGACCAGATGATCCAGCGTCTTGAGGCGATTCGGGCGGATAACCCAAGCTACGAATCGGCCAAATACGAACTCTGCATACTCCTATTACAACAATGGAAACAGGCGAAGGCCGATCAGCAAGCCCGAGCTGCACTGCTCAAGAAACTGGCTGCCGCAACCGATGTTTATCTCGGCACCGCAACCTCAAATACCAACGCAGCGAGGCGAATCAAGTGCTGCTTGCTGGTCGTGGAGGCCGCCTTGCGGAACAGACCGGCCGAACTGGAAATGGCCAATCGGTATCTAGCCAAAGCGAAACCGATTGCCGCCACCGCCCCAGACGACAGCAGACTGATCTTGACCGAATACCATTACCGGGCTCTCCAGCTGGCCACGCAACAAGATGACGTCACGGCCCGCCAACAACATGCTCAATGGCTGGCCGACCATGCGGCCGGATCACCCTACGAACAGGCTGCACTCGTCATCCTGGCCAACAGACTCGACAGACAAATCAAGACGGCCAGCTCGAATAGCCGACGTGAATTTATCCAGCAAGCCTATGCCGTCTATCGGAGACTGCATGAACTGCTGGGAGATTCACCCGATCTCGTTTCAACCAATAGAAACGCCCAAGTGATCGTATCCAAACTGGCCTATTACGCGAGCCAACTGGAGCACCCGGCAGAGTCGTTCACGCTGTTGCAACAATTACTGCATGCGTTCCCGCGGGACCGAAGCTATCTGCGCCGCGCCGGCTTGGCCGGCTATGCGGCCGGGCAATTTGCTGAATCATTGGATCATTGGCGCACACTGCTGGCCGGTCTGCAACGCGGCAGCGATCCCTGGTACGAGGCCAAATACTATCAGCTGGAATGTCTGGCTCAGACCGACAGAGCGCGTGCCGCGCGGGTCTTCCACCAGTTCCAGCTGCTTTACCCCGATCTTGGCGGCAAAGACTGGGCCACCCGGTTTCGAAAACTGTCCAAGCAATGGTAAGCCAGTGGTACCGCCGCGTGTAATTGTCTATTTTCGCCGGAGCTCGGGTCGTCTTCACAAGACGCTGACCGAGGAAACCTCCGCTCCGGCTCGACAAAAGGGGACTCGCGGAACCTAGTATATGACTAAGTTCAAAGATCGTTGAGTTTCTGACGAGATTGAGCTGGCCAACGGCCAATAGGTATCCTGGCGGCGCTCAGGTGCCGATCGGATCGGTCGTGTGCCACCCGCGGCCCGAAGGGCCGACATAACCCTTGCCGGGGTCGTAAGGCCCCGGAACCGAGTTCCACATCCCCGCGCGCGAGGCCCG
>JAJSAJ010000236.1 GCA_024274855.1 Planctomycetota bacterium
CCTACTGGCTGTGGCGTCTTAACAGACGTTGTACGATTGCACCAGGCAGACTTGCTTTGCATTCAATGTGCCGACGTAACGAGACCGAGCTGCCAGCCCGAACCAAGGAGAACGGCTCCCATGAAGCGTGTCATACTTATTACAACATCTTTGTTGATTTTTCCAGCGTGGCCGACCCTGGCGGGCGAGATTGGATACATCGAAGACTTTGCTCTGGCGAAAGACCGGGATGTGGCACTGAAACAGCTGATCCCCGGAACAGAAGATTACTATTATTACTACTGTCTTCACTGCCTGAATACGGAACAGTTCAATCGCGCGGATCAATTGCTGCGTTCGTACATCAAGCATCACGGCTACACACCCCGGGTACGGGAAATTGAGGTCCGGCAAGCCTTGTTGGCCTATTCAGCCTCACCACAACACACGGTTGAGTATCTTGTTCGAACACTCAAATTGCGTTTCAACCACCAGCGAGAAACGGTTGGCGCTCGACCCGATTTACCAACCACTTTGAATCAGGACCTAATTTCGCGCAAGCACTTCATGCAGGATGCGTTTGCCCGCTGGAAGAACCTGGACGGTTTCGAAGATCATGCGATTCCGTGGTTGGCCGGCACTTCGTTGCCACCCGAACGTCGTCGCTATTTGCTCCAGCGTCTCCAGCGCCCCGATTATCCAAACCTGGTACAGCTGGTATTGGATGACTTGACCTTCAAGGGAAGCCGCGGATTCGGGTCGTTACCGATCCACCACAAGCTGCTTGTGGACCAGTTAGACAAATGCGTGGAACTGAAGCCGGATCTTCTGAACCAGGTCCAATTCGTCAACATCTACCTTTCGAAACTCAAACCGGGTAACGACGTTGACTGGCAGAGTGATCCGATCCAGAAACGGAAGCATCTCGAGCGGCTTTGGACGTTTGTTAAACGTCTGGCACCAACGCACAATTCGCTGAAAGCTCACGTCCTGTATCATCGCTTGGTCTTGGACCGATCGCTAGGCATTTACGACAAGACTCGCTTCATGGCCTACATTCAATTGCCCCGCATGGCCCCGTACGCGAACCCAACGTACGTTGCCGATGCGACTCGACGACGCGCCGCAATTAACCTGGGTGCCGATTTTCGCTAGGTGACCCTATTCCCGGCCATCGGCAATGATGAACCTGTCGTGCGCAGCTATTTGCAGCACTTTTTCCTGACAGAGATGACTCGCAAACCCTACGAACCCTATCTTAGCGATGTCTACTTGAAACACATTTTTGCCGAAACAAAGATCGTCCATTCCTTGGGAGATCCCGAGCAATGGTCAACCATGCTTCCTCCGGAAAAATTCCAAGCACTCAAACAGCGAGTCGACCTGGATTTCGCATTTTCGAACAAACAGTCTTTCACTGCAAACGAACCGGTGCGACTCGACCTGTTTGTCAAAAACGTGCCGACCTTGATCGTCAAAGTGTTCCAGATCAATACGTTCAACTATTATCAGCAAAACAACCATGAAGTTGACACGGATATCAATTTGGACGGTTTGGTCGCCAACCAGGAGAATACGGAACGCTACGAGTAACCACCGTTGCGACGAATGGTTCGCCATTTCGAGTTTCCCGAACTCTCACGGCCGGGCGTCTATGTCATTGACTTCATTGGAAATGGCAAGAGCAGCCGAGCAGTCATTCAGAAGGGCCGGTTGCATTACCTGGTTCGCAACAGCATCGCCGGCCACATTTTCACGATCCTGGACGAACAGAATAAAAAGTTGACCGATGCCAGCTTGTGGATGGCCGGCCACCAATACAAGGCAGACAACGAAGGGGCTATCACCGTGCCCTACAGCACGCGCCCCGGAACCCAGGCGATTCTGTTGACCCACGCCGGATGTTCCACTTTAGAGTCTTTTGATCATCGTGCGGAAGTTTACCAGCTGGTCGCGGGCATCTACGTGGATCGCGAATCGCTGCTGGCTCGTAAGCGGGCACGTGTCGTGATCCGGCCCGCTCTGCTGCTCGACGGCACTCCGGTCCCCCTCTCGATCCTCGAGGATGTCCAGCTGGTCATCACGTCATTCGATCATGAAAATGTCGCCACAACAAAAAAAGTGCCAGGCTTCGAGCTATACGACAACCGTGAAGCAATTTTCGAGTTTCAAGTCCCGCAACGACTTCAACGGATTCAGTTCAGCCTGAAAGCAAAAGTCAAGGTCCTCAGCGAGAACAAGAAACGTGAATTGAGTGTCAATCAGACGTTTGCGCTGAATAAGATCGATCAGACAGACAAGATCGAAAGCGCCCATCTCATGCGAATCGGCACGGACTATGTTCTTGAATTGGTCGGGAAGACCGGCGAACCGCAAGTGGATCGTCCGGTCCGCATGACGATCAAACACCTCGACTTTCGGCGACCGACTGAAGTGATGCTGCGGACCGACAACTCGGGGCATATCAATCTTGGAGCGCTTGCGGACGTACAACAGCTGAAGGCAGTTGGTCCCGAAGGCGTTTCCCACGACTGGACGCTGTTACAGGACCGGCATTCCTATAATGCAACGCTGCACGGTGCGGAAGGCCAACCGCTCGAAGTCCCCTACATGGGCACTGATTCGAAACTAGCGCGAGGGCAATTCTCACTGCTGGAAGTGCGTGGAGGGCAGTTTGTCGCCGATCACTTTGATGCGTTGCAGCTGAAAAACGGCCTGCTGACAATAAGTGGTCTGGCGGGCGGCGATTATGACCTGCTGATGAGCAGAACGGCGACCCGGATTCAAATCAAAATTACCGCCGGATCGGTGCACGAAGGCTATGCATTGGGGAAATACCGCCAGCTAGAGGTCCGCGATGTGAATCCGTTGCAAATCACAAAAATCACAACGGACAACGAACACGTTCAGATCCAATTGGCCAACTCCGGCCCATCAACACGTCTTCACGTGTTCGCCACACGCTACGAGCCGGCCTATCCGGCTTACGAGTATCTAAGCCGAGTGCGCGATGAAGAACCGAATGCATTTCTGTTTCTGCCTGGCGAGTCTCGATATGTGGCCGGCCGCAATATCGGTGACGAGTATCGATATATCATTGATCGAAAATACGCAACGCGTCTGCCGGGAAACATGCTGCAGCGTCCCAGCTTGCTCTTGAATCCCTGGTCTTTGCGAAAAACAGAAACCACCCGCCAACAGGCGGGAAAGGGCAGTGCCTACGGGGGTGTTGGCGCGAGGAACCGGAGCGCGGCGAAGAAGCGACCGGCGAAATCAAGAGCCCCACAGCAGGGCGGCGACTTCGCAAATCTCGATTTCCTGACCAACGGGACCGCACTGCTGCTGAACCTGACGCCCGACAAGAACGGACTGGTTGAGATCGCTCGAAAAGAACTCGGCCCCCATCAGCGACTATGGATCATTGCGGTAGATAGCGATGACACCATTTGCCGAGGACTTTCCTTGGCCAAACCGCCTCGCAAGTTCTCCGATCTGCGTTTGACTGCCGGCCTGGACCCGACCAAGCACTTTACACAACAGAAACAGATCGATATTGTGCGGTCGAACCCCCCGTTCCAGTTGGCTGATATCACAACGGCTCGCATTGAAACGTACGACAGCCTGTCCAAGATCTATTCACTACTGGCCACACTCGCAAATAATCCCACGCTGACCGAGTTTGCCTGTGTCGTGGACTGGGCCAAGCTGACTGCCGAACAGAAGCGAATCAAGTACTCGAAGTACGCATGTCACTAGCTAAACTACTTTCTTTACCGCAAAGACCCAGCATTCTTTGAACAGACCATTCTCCCCTATTTGAAGAACAAGAAAGACAAGACGTTCCTGGATCATTGGCTGCTCGGCGATCAACTCACTTCGTTCCTCGATCCTTGGAAATACGAACAACTGAATGTCGTTGAACGCATCCTGCTGGCACAGAGAATCACCGGGGAACAGGCTTGGACCGTTCAGCATATCACAGACAGTTTGAATCTGATTCCACCCGATACGAATCGTTTCAACTTCCTGTTCGAAACGGCTCTGAAAGGAACCTCACTCGACACGCAGGATGTCCTCAAACTCCGCGCCGCACTGGACGACATCAGCGATTTGGCCGAAAAAGAGGAAGCCGACGCGCCGAGTCCCGCAGCGTCACCAATGCCACCCCTGTCACGCGAGCGATCTGCGTCGAAGAAGGCTATGGGAAAGGACCGGGATGCAAATGGGGTGGCCGAGACCCTTAAGGGCGGGGAGGAAAAACAGTTAAGGGCTCTTAATGCACTCGGCCTGAATTCAAAACGAAAGTCCGCCAAGAAGGATATGGCGAGGCGGGCAACGGTCATGCAGCTCTACATGAAGCTGGATAAGACCCAGGAGTGGGCCGAGAACAATTACTATCACGTTCCGATCGAAACACAAAATGCCGACCTGATTCGCGTGAATGCTTTTTGGCGCGATCTGGCCCAGCATGACTCGACAAAACCGTTCTACTCGGTTCATTTCGCGGAAGCCTCGCACAGCTTCCCGGAAATCATGTTCGCCCTGGCGAGCCTCGATCTGCCCATGCACGCAAGTGAACACAAGACAACGTTCGACGTAAAACAGATGACACTGGTTCCCGGCAGCCCCATGATCGTCTTCCACGAAGAAATCAAAAAGGCCAAGCCGACCACCGAAGCTACGCCGATACTCGTCAGCCAAAACTTCTTTCGACACGGAGATCGCTATCGGTACGTCGGCAATCAGCGAATGGACAAGTACGTGACGGACGAGTTCCTGGTACAAGTCGTTTACGGCTGCCAGGTAGTCATGACGAATCCGACGTCATCGCCGCAAAAACTGGATCTGCTGCTCCAAGTGCCTCAAGGCGCCATTCCAGTTCTGAAAAGTCATGTCACGCGAAGTGTCCACATCGACCTTCAACCATTTCATACACAGACGCTCGAATACTACTTCTACTTCCCCTATGAAGGCCAGTTCCAACACTACCCGGTCCATGTGGCGAGAAACGCAACATTGCTGGCGTTTGCCAAACCTGTCGTTCTATCCGCCGTTAAGCAACTGTCCAAAGTCGATAAGGAGTCATGGGACTATGTTTCCCAGTTCGGATCGGACGAAGCAGTTCTCACATTCCTTGCCAAGCAGAATCTGCAACGCATCAAACTCGACCGTATCGCGTTCCGGATGCAAGACAAGGAGATGTTCCTGAAAGTCATCAACCTGCTGAGCAAGCGGCATGCCTATAATCACGTCCTCTGGTCGTATGGACTTCGGCACAATGTGCCAACTGCGATCGGACAGTATCTGCAACATGATAAAATCTTCGTACAGCGATGCGGCGCCGAGTTGATCAGCCCACTGCTGGTCATCGATCCCGTCGCTCGCAAAACGTACCAACACCTCGACTACCGCCCACTGGTCAACGCCAGGGCTCATAAACTGGGCCGAAATCGCCAGATCGTTAACCAACGACTGCTGAAGCAGTATCAGAACCTGCTGAAGATACTCAGTTACCAACGGCAATTGACAGACGACCAGCGCATGGCAGTGATCTATTACCTGCTGGTACAGGACCGTGTCGAGCAAGCACGCAGCTTTTTCCAGACGGTTGATCCCCAGAAACTTGACACCCGTCTGCAATACGATTATTTCGCGGCTTACCTTGATTTCTACACCGACGATCCCAAGGTGGCAGGCCCGATTACCCAACGATACGCGGACTATCCAGTCGATCGATGGAGGGTTGCTTTCCAGGCGATTGCGAGCCAACTGAAAGAACTTCAAGGCGAAGCGAATGTTGTTGTCGACCCGAAGGATCGACAACAAACACAGACCGGGCTGGCTGCCGCCTCGCCGACTTTCGATTTTTCCGTCGATCCGTCGGGCGTCGCGATCGACTATCAGAACCTCGATCACATCCGCGTCAACTATTACTTGATGGACATCGAACTGTTGTTCAGTCGCAATCCGTTCGTCCAACAGTATTCAGGCCAATTCTCGTCTATCCAGCCGAACGAATCGGTTGTCGTCCAACTGCCAAAGTCGAAACACACATTAACATTCGAGCTACCTGAGAACCTCCGAAACCGGAACGTGTTGATAGAAATCAAAGGTGCCGGACAGACTCGGTCGAAAGCCTATTATGCGAACAGCCTGTCAGTCCAACTGATGGAAACATACGGCCAGCTACGCGTCGGAAACAAGTCGACCGGGCGATCGATCAGCAAGGTCTACATCAAGGTTTACGCTCGCATGAAAGACGGGAGTATTCGCTTCTACAAGGACGGTTACACCGATCTTCGAGGCCGATTCGACTACACATCGCTGAATACCAATGAACTGGACTCGGTTAAGAAGTTCGCCATCCTTATCTGCAGTGACAAGAATGGCTCCGCCGTTCGAGAAGCTGATCCGCCCAAACGCTAGAGTAAGGATGCCGTTGGATTCATGAACGAACCTTTTCTGGAAGAACGGTTGGTGCAGCGAAAAGAGGAGGGCGCTCTTCGCGCACTGCTCGATTCTCGAGAACTGATCGACTTTTCTTCTAATGACTACCTCGGTTTCGCCCGTTCTCCTGTTCTGCGGCGGATGGTCCGCGCGACGACCGAGCGTCATTCACGTTTGTCGCTCGGATCGACAGGGTCGCGTTTGATCGCAGGGCACTCACGGTTGTGCGAGGCACTTGAGGGGGAAATTGCGGCATTTCATCGAACGGAATCAAGTCTGATATTCAATTCCGGATACGATGCCAATATCGGGCTGTTTTCATCCGTGCCGCAACGAGGTGACACGGTCCTTTACGATCAACTGGCACACGCGTCAATCCGCGACGGAATCCGGCTTGGCCTTGCCAGATCATTTTACTTTCGACACAATGACGTCGCCCACCTCGAAGAACGCTTGAAGCGAGCGGTGGGCAATTGCTTTGTCGCCGTCGAATCGGTCTATTCCATGAACGGCGACCTTGCACCGTTACCCAAAATAGCCCAATTGGTCCACGAACATGGTGCCCACCTTATTGTTGATGAAGCACATGCCACGGGCGTTTTCGGGCCAGAGGGGCGTGGGTGCGTCGTCGAGGCGTCACTGGAAAACATGGTTTTTGCTCGTCTGCACACGTTCGGCAAAGCACTCGGGCTGCATGGAGCAGCCGTGGTTGGATCGCGGACGCTGAAGCACTATTTGATCAACTTTGCCCGATCTTTCATCTACACGACATTCCTGCCACCGCATAACCTGCTCGCGATCCAATGTGCCTACGGGCAACTTGCTGATTCGCGAGATCTGATCAGGCAGCTGCACCAGAAAATTCAACTCTTTCGTCGGCTGGCGCGACATGCATTTCCGTGCCAATTGCTGGACAGCGTCAGTGCCATCCAAGGCGTCGTGGTTCCGGGTAATCAAGAAGTCCATTCACTGGCCACTCGGATGCAATCCAACGGCTTCGATCTTCGGGCGATCCGCCACCCAACGGTTCCGGCAGGGACCGAGCGGCTTCGCATCTGCCTGCACGCATTCAATTCCGACGAAGAGATCACAAGACTTGTTGAGGCAATATCAGCGGACCTCGAGTTACTGTAGACTAGGCTTTATCTCGGAACCCGGAGAAGCAGTGTTTCCGGGAGGGCGAAGCTCCTGCTGAGCCTCTTATTCTGTGTAGCCGTTCACGCCGCTGGGGTCTGACGCAATTGTCGGCGGAGAAAGCGTTCATTTACGCAAACGCATTTTGTCGCCGAAAATGGGTCTGACCCCTTGGAAGCGAACCGGCGGCCTACATTCGGTGAACGGTTACGATAAATCGGACGTGTGGGAAATCGGGGAAAACTCCGGTGCTAACGCGATGGCAGACGAAAACCCCGTGAATGACTACCCGTGTTGAGACAACGCCTAATCGAATCATTCCACCTTGAGTCAATGGCACATTGGCTTGGTAAACGCAATGAAACATATTTTTGTTACAGGTAACGATACAGGAGTGGGCAAGACGGTCGTTTCAGCGATTCTGGTCCAGTCACTCGGAGCGGACTACTGGAAACCGGTGCAAGCTGGTGAACTGGAACGTACGGATATGGACCGAGTGAAATCGCTGGTATCGCGCGACGACGTTCGGTACTATCCCGAAGCATATCGCTTGTCCCAGCCAATGTCGCCTCACGCGGCAGCCGCACGGGACGGCGTCTCCATCGCGATTGATCAAATTCGGGTGCCGGCGGTGCCCGGCAGACTGATCATTGAAGGAGCTGGGGGGGTAATGGTACCACTGAATCACTCGGAACTGATGATCGACCTGATCGCTCGGTGTAACGCAGGTGTGGTTGTGGTCGTCAAACACTATCTCGGCAGCATCAACCACACGTTGCTCACGCTTGATGCCTTACAGCGCAGGAACTTGGATGTTCTGGGGATCATCTTCTGCGGTGGAAGCAATTCCGAAAGTGAAGCAGTGATTCTCGCCAAATCCGGCGCGCGGTCATTGGGTTCAATACCCTGGATGGACCCGCTAGACCCAACTCAAGTCAAATGCAGTGGAGACAAGCTAGCTGGTCTTTGAATCGTATCGCTTGGTCGATAGGACGCGTCAAGACCGCCGTGGAAAACGTTCTTCTCTCCTCGATCTGACCGGCGAGCGTCGGCGGATCACGTCTCGGTAAGAACCACACGAAGGAGGCATGTGTGCCTGAAAGCGAACGACGGACAAACACGATCTGGTATCCTTACACCCAGATGCAAACAGCGCCGGAACCGATTACGATCGTGCGAGGCGAGGAGGCTCTGCTGTTTGACGACCAGGGTAACGCGTATATTGACGCAATTGCTTCCTGGTGGGTAAACCTCCACGGCCATGCGCACCCGCACATCGCCGATCGCATTCATGCACAGTTATTGCAACTGGAGCACGTGATATTTGCCGGATTCACGCACCCGGCGGCAATGGAATTGTCTGAAAAGCTACTGAATATCTTACCGAGCGACCAGGCATATCTGTTCTTTTCGGACAATGGCTCGACAGCGGTCGAAGTTGCATTGAAGATGGGAATCCAATATTGGCGCAATACGACCTCGACCGAGGCGACTGTGCTTGCCTTGGACAACGCCTACCACGGGGACACATTCGGCGCCATGGCGGTCAGCAGCCGCGGTGCGTTTGTCGAGCCGTTCGAGTCAAGGTTGTTTGACGTCGGTCGCATCCCGGCCCCCATGCCCGGGCAGGAATCCGCCAGCCTTGAAGCCTTACAGGCCGCCTTACAACGGAATCCGGCTGCTGTCTTCATTTTTGAGCCGCTTGTTCAAGGTGCCGGCGGAATGCTGATGTACCAGCCCGAAGCACTCGACAAAATGCTTAAGCTCTGCAAGGCACACGGCGCCGTGACCATCGCGGATGAAGTTTTGACCGGGTTTGGCCGTACCGGACGTGACTTTGCTTGTGACTATCTGGATTTACAACCGGATCTGATCTGTCTTTCCAAAGGACTGACCGGAGGTACGCTGCCACTTGGCGCCACCAGTTGCAACGAACGGATCTACGACGCATTTCTTTCTGACGACAAATCGCGCACCCTGTTTCATGGACACTAGTTCGCCGGCAATCCAATCGGATGTGCGGCCGGTTTGGCAAGTCTCGAGTTGTTGCAAGAGGAGTCGTGCCAAGCATCCATTCAGCGAATTCAGCGACAGCATCAGAAAGCTGCCGAGAGCTTCACCGCACACCCTGCCGTGCGCAACGTGAGACACCGAGGCGTTATCCTGGCAATCGAGATCGACACCGGACGCCCAACATCCTATTTCAATACGATTCGCGACGTTCTGTATGGATTTTTTCTGAACAAGGGAATCCTGCTACGACCACTCGGAAATGTCATCTACGTCCTGCCGCCATATT
The DNA here is from genome assembly GCA_024274855.1 of Planctomycetota bacterium. Classification (GTDB taxonomy): domain Bacteria; phylum Planctomycetota; class Planctomycetia; order Pirellulales; family Pirellulaceae; genus JAJSAJ01. Next base: position 9,860 of record JAJSAJ010000236.1, read on the forward strand.
GCATCACCGATGCACAGTTGAATCTAACCTATGAAGTCATTTTGGAGGCGTTGAATCATATCGATAAAGGAGACTTGGCGTGAACCCGTCAGTTGCCATTACCGGCGTCGGTTCGATTTCTCCGCTTGGAACCCGATGGCACAATGTTCAACCGTCCTACCAGTCGATGGATACGTGCATCGAGCTGCGCAACATCGATCAATCCGCAACCCCGGTGGCCGGACTCGCGACGCGCGAGAATGAACTCCTAAAGACCTTGCGGAACAGCGATCCGCGGTTCCAACGTCTCGATCGGTCGGTCCTGATGGCAATTCACGCCGCACGCACGGCCGTCGCCGATGCCGGATGGGATGATCCAATCGACGTCGGTATTAACATCGGTTCGTCACGTGGGGCAACCCACTTGTTCGAACAACACCATGAAGCCTACTTAAATCATCCGGATCGACGTGCTCGACCGCTTGCTTCACCGAGCACAACCTTGGGAAACGTGTCGAGCTGGGTCGGACAGGCACTCTGCAGTTCGGGCGTTGCATTCAGCCACTCAATCACCTGCAGCACGGCACTCCATGCAGTGGCCAATGGAATTGCCTGGATCAAAGCAGGAATGGCGAAACGATTCCTGGTCGGCGGGACCGAGGCACCACTGACCGGATTTTCCGTCGCACAAATGAAGGCACTCAGACTGTATGCACAGGACCAGGCAACACAATATCCGTGCCGACCGCTGGCTGAGAACCCCGTTGATTCAGTCGTCCTTGGGGAAGGAGCTGCCATGGTGTGCCTGGAGCCAATCAACCCCACAACAGAAGGCAAAGCCCGAGCAAGCGTGAGCGGTCTGGGATACGCGTCGGAGCAGATTGCCCATGCAACCGCACTCTCGGTGGATGGAGGATGCCTGCGGAAATCAATGCAAATGGCCCTGGCATCGTTGCTCGATCGGCGACCGATCGACGCGATCATTATGCATGCGCCGGGAACCGTACGCGGCGATACGGCTGAAATGAACGCCATCCGGCAGGTGTTCGGCGCGGATCTGCCGATTCTGACTTCCAACAAATGGCGGATCGGCCACACATTTGGCGCTTCTGGAGCCCTGAGTATCGAATTGGCCTTACACCTTGTGGCCAATGAGGATATCCCGTTAGACTTCCCCTATCCGGCCGTGGTCCGGAACCGAAAACGGCCCATGAACCGTGTTATGATCAACGCAGCTGGATTCGGGGGAAATGCCGTTAGCCTGGTGGTCGACAAGTGAGAGACTGGCGACCGTTTTGGCTTTCATCCCCAAGCGGCCTACCCTTGCAAGTTGGCATCTAGAAGATATCGAGGCTGAGGGCCAATTCAACCCAATGTAACCTTTGCCCGAAACTTGGAACCATGAGTACCACAACACAAACAGATTTGCCCAGGCACAACTGGAGCATGAATGAACTGCTTCAAATCTACAACCAACCGTTATTGAATCTGGTCTATCAGGCAGCGACCGTGCATCGGGCAAATCACAACCCGGAAGAAATTCAAGTCTGCACACTACTGTCAATCAAAACCGGAGGATGTTCGGAAGACTGTTCCTACTGTTCCCAGTCCGCCCACTACCAAACGGGCGTTTCTTCACAAGACCTGGTCGGACGTGATGAGGTGCTCGCCGCTGCTCGCAAAGCAAAACAACACGGATCGCCCCGATTCTGCATGGGAGCAGCGTGGCCAAAACTTCGCACCGAACATGATTTCGAAAACGTTCTGGAGATGGTGCGTGAGGTCCGAGCACTTGGGCTCGAGGCCTGCTGCACCTTGGGCATGCTGTCCGACGATCAGGCGAAGAGACTGAAAGAAGCCGGACTGACCTCGTACAATCACAACCTGGACACCGGGGAAGGATATTACGACAAGGTCGTTACAACGCGGACCTATGAAGATCGCCTGGCAACACTGAACCGGGTCCGCGATGCCGGCATTTCGCTCTGCTGTGGTGGTATCCTAGGCATGGGCGAAGACGTCGAGCACCGTCTTCAGATGTTATTGACGTTAAACTCGTTGGATCCTCATCCCGAATCGGTGCCGATCAATGCCTTGGTACCCATCAAAGGAACGCCGCTTGCGGATCAACCGCCCGTTTCCATTTGGGAGATGGCAAGGATGATCGCCACCACGCGGATTGTGCTTCCCCTGGCGATGGTCCGTCTTTCCGCGGGTCGACTCCAGATGAGTCCTGAAGGGCAAGCGCTCTGTTTCCTGGCCGGAGCGAACTCTATCTTTTCAGGTGAAAAGCTACTGACAACGCCAAACCCAGGCGGTGATGAGGACCAAGATCTGTTCCGGATGCTCGATCTAACAGCTCGACCGGCGTTCAAGGGACATGGCCATTGAGCTTTCTTGCACACGTGCAGTGCTTGACCCTCGCAAACGGCGTCTACGTCTGGACGCGACCAAGCAGCGAGGCAACCGACGGCCGATCCGCAGGGCCTTTACCGACGTGATGAAGTTGGACGATACCAGCAGGATCGATCAGCACATCGCCGCCCAGCTGGTGAACGTCGCTGCCCGGTAGTCTCGGCCGCCGGCCGTGTGCAAAAAGTTTCAGATAGGACCAGGTTGACGCAGGACCGTAAATATCCCACACGCTACCATGCTCCATCCCGTACCCATGATAGAGTCTTCGGTCATGGTCAACCAACAGCGGCCACGTCAACTGCGTATCTCGAACATACGCCATGGCCATCGGACTCGCGTAGAATGTAACGACACAGACTTGCACGCCCAGTTCGTCCAATTGCCGATCGTGCTGACGCAACTGCGTCAGATGCTCGCGACACGGCAGTCACCCTAAGTGCCTGTGAAAGACGAGCAGAAGCCAATGGCCACGATAATCTTCGAGTCGATGCGTCTTGCCATTAGCATCGTCCAACACGAAGTCCACGGCCGGTTTTCCTGTCAAGTTGTTCATGGTCACTACACCGTTTTCTGCAGAATCTCGGTAATGTCCTGTCCGGCTCACACCGTTTATTACTGCCCTCACGCGTCGTCAAGTTCTTGGAAGTTAATAATACAGGACGTTTGCGCCAATTTCCACAACGCGGCCGAGGAAGGTAAAGATTCACCAATCAATAACTGTCGCACTCTTCCGCGTACAGACCCCCATGGGCTTGCCCATGGGTGAATCAGTCTTGCAGCTAAGGAGGATCGCCGCATGAACGCCTCACCGCAATGCCTCCCTCGCCGCCAAAGGCGGCGGGGAGGCATTGCGGGTTCGGGACGCGCGCTCGGCTACCCAGTAGCTTGAGAGACATTGGTTCCCACGGGACAAGCCCGTGGGCGACCCCGGATCGACGCATCGTCGCCCAGTAAACGCGACAACAATTGATTCGCCGGTCCTAGCCCGTTGCCCTTTCGGTTGACCGCGGCTACGATTTCGGTAAGACTCTGGCCTGTTGCAGCCTATTCAGCCCTTTCTTTGGTGCCGATGAACCGCATGAACACGGACAACTGCCGCTGGCCAGGACGAATTCCATTCTAGGTTTTGTCTCAAACCCCGGAGAAGCAGTGTTTCCGGGAGGGCGA
>JAJSAJ010000237.1 GCA_024274855.1 Planctomycetota bacterium
CTAAACCATTACGAAACAACAAGTTACCAGGATACTGCCCGAGAGTTCTCGGCGTTGGACGGTTTGCCTTGCGTCCTGGATAACCGGCGGATTCCCGGCCGGGGGGTGGGAACCGAAATCCGCCAGCGTCTGGAATGGAAACCTGAACCACGCGTCGCTTGCCGCCCTTTGGTAATCGATCGCCGTTCGCGGCTCAAGCTTGGCCGGGGCTTCAAACCAGTGTGAGTATAGGGGTTCCGTCAATTCACAACAATTCCCTTATTGTCGACATTTGCGGCAAACGGCCAGGAATCGCGACGCAAAACACTCCATTCATTCGGCCCGCGAAGAGACAACCTGAGAACGCGTCTCAAAACTGCCCTCGCAAGGACCGTCGTCCGGTCACCATCGGCTTCACCCAAGACTTGTCCGAGTCGCCGGCGGACGGCACACGTGTCGTGCCGAAACCACAGTCCGGACACGTAACCGTTCATGGAATGTAGGCCGCCGGTTCGCTTCCAAGGGGTCAGACCCATTTTCGGCGACAAAATGCGTTCGCGTAAAGAAACGTTTTCTCCGCCGAAAATTGCGTCAGACCCCAGCGGCGTGAACGGCTACCCGGACACCCGGCCGGAGCGATCTGCTGCTCGCTAAAAAATCGCCGTCGAAGGGGGAGGGAATCTACGTGCGGTCGCGTATAATGAGATTGCTCTTGACCCGAGACTCGTTCTTTTTCACGCGAGTTTGTCAGCCAATAGTCATGTGGCATATCGGTCACGGACCCGAAGAGTTAGCGGAGCAGGATTTATGTTCACGTACCAGAGACGAAGTGGTCGTTTTCTCGTGCTGCTTATCGTCGTTGTCCCATTGCTTGTCTGTGCCTCAACCGGTTGGGGCCAAGCGGATAAGTTGCAGGCGGAATACGATGTCCTGGTCAAGGAGTTGGGTTCGCCGTCGTTCCGGGCCCGCAAGCAGGCGCACGAAAAGCTGGTTCAAATCGGTATTGCGATTAAGCCGGCATTGCTACGTGCGATGAGAACCCCGGATTTGGAGATCCGCATGAGTGCTCATCGCGTACTCGTTCAGATCCTTCAGGCAGATTTCGATGCCAAATTGGCCGCATTTCTGGCCGACACGGATGGCAGCCACGACCATGACCTTCCATGCTGGAATCGCTTTGAAAAACAGCTTGGAAACAGCCCCGCGTCGAGGCGTCTGTTCGCTGACATGGTGCGATCCGAAGCACCTTTGTTGAGCGCAATTGCCGACGAGAATGGATCCGAACCATTGCAACCGATCCTTACTCGGCGGATCCAGCAGTTGTATGACGTCCGACAATTCAGTGGCACGCGACAGCCTGTTTCTCTACCGAGTCTGGCCACCGTGTTGTTTGCCTCAACTCAGCCCGGGATGACCAGAAACACCAGCACGGACAGCCGCGTCTATTCCATGCTTAGCCAGCCAACAATCAAGCAGGCAGTATTGTTTGGCGAGCAGGCGGACCAGCTAAAGCAACTGGTTGTGACATGGATCGTCTCGCAGAGTGATAGCACTCAAGCGTACTACGGCATCCGTCTGGCATTGTCTTACGGGTTACAAGACGCCTGTATCAAGCTCGGCCGAAGCCTGCTGGCAGCCACGAACACGCCTTCGCACATAATCCCCTACGCTGCCGCCGCGCTCGCTCGGTTTGGCTCGCCGGACGATGCCAAATACCTGATATCTCACCTCGACGATACGACGGTCTGCCACACGTGGAGTAATCGACAGATTAAGAAGACCCCGATTCGCATCCAGATTCGAGACGTCATGCTGGCATTGCTGATCCACATGTCCGGACAGGAGCCAAAGGAATACGGCTACAAACTCCTGTCCAAGAACCCCGAGACGGTCTACAGCATTCACACGTATGGATTCGTCGAGGATAAGGATCGCGACGAAGCATTGGCGAAATGGAAGAAATGGCAAGCCGAGCACAAGGCAGACCCCACTCCGACCGCGACCAAAGCCGACTCGAAGTCGACGTCATCCAAGGATTCCTGAATCGTAACCGTTCACGCCGCTGGGGTCTGACGCAATTTTCGGCGGAGAAAGCGTTTCTTTACGCGAACGGATTTTGTCGCCGAAAATGGGTCTGACCCCTTGAAAGCGAACAAACCGTATGGCGGCAATCCGCGGCGAACATGCATGCAATTCCAGGTCTAGCGTTCGACAACGATGATAGGCCAGCGACTGATAGGGCTTAACAGCTCGGCATCAGCACGCGTTCGCACGAAGACGAATGCGGCGTCGTCTGGCAGTTGCTCCAGTTGCACGTCTCCAACATGGCGCCACTCGCGTTCCACCGACCAGTCGATCGCTCCATTCTGGCCCGACTTGCGCAACTGGAAAAAGGGGCGAGCATCTGATAATAGCGTGTTCCAACGTTGCGAATCACCATAGACCACGGGCCGGGCTCCACGCTTCTGAAGCCACGTTCGGGCGATTCCCAGACCGTACGGTTCGAAGTCCCACCGTCCACGATGAGGACGATACGTTCGATACGCATGAATTTCATTCAGCGGAACAGCACTGAAACTAACGACTCGCCAGCCACCGCGAATCGCGAGCCCCGTTGCAACTAAACGCTGTCCGTTGATAATTCGGGCCAACGCAGCAAGGACCGAGTGGTCGGATGCCGGCCGATCAAGAACGAGATCGTCTAGATAATCATCCATTTCCTGATCGGGCCAGGGACCGGACTGATATCGTGTGGAATGCACAAGATACGCATCGATATGCGGCACTTGCTCCAGGGTCAGGATACGGGCTGGATTTTCGAGGCAGACGTTGGGCAGGGCGGCGTGGTGAACCGGCACTGGCCGGTCTTAAACATGGATCGGCAGCAACTTGGCACCTCGCTTTTCCAACCGATCCGATACGGGAGACGAAACAAGACCTGCGGCGACGGCCAACACCAATGGCAACGCGGCACCAGACGACTCATCGATTCGTCGCTCGAGCAATTGTTCGATATTCCCACTCGGCCGAACGAGGCAGGCGAAGATCCGATCGGCCGCTGCAAAGACCACACGATCCTGCAGGGGCCCCGCCCCACCCGCGTCCGAGGTCAAGGGCGGTGAAATCCACGCGGGCCACACCGACGGAGGGAAGCGATCCGGCCCGGCAACGATCGCCGACCGCTGTTGATCGCATCGAAGCAACCACTCACTGGCCGAGTGGATCGGTCGAGCCAACTGGAATGCTAACAGCGGCAGCTGAAACAGGCCGGCAGAACGCCGAACAAACCGTTCTGCCGCGGTCTTGTCAGCGCAAACCAGCAACTCATTTCGACATTCGGCTTCCATGCAGGCGGCTCGCAACGCCGCGAACCAACTGCGTCGCCTCTCGACGGGACGTCCAAGTCGCGAACTGACTATGGCCAGTCGGGGATTCGTCGGTACGCCGCACGGCCACCAGATCAACCGGTGGCCCAACCACGCGAAGCTGCGTCCTTGTGCATTTCCCGGTAGGCCGCAGGTAAACCGTCCACAACTCGAACCCTCGCTCGACAATCGGTCCAGAATACGCAACACGCGGCGCCCAACCGCCTGCCGACCATCGCTCGACGAGAACCGCGACTCGCGAGCCAGGAACTCCGCGAGCTCGAGTCCCATGCTCTGATCGGTGCCGCCAAGTTGCTCAGTTCCTGACCGGAGCAGCTTCCTTTCCCACAGTTCCGCGACTAGCCAAGCCGCCTCGGCACTCGGAGATAGATCATGGTTCACGAGACTTCAACCGACTGAAAACAAACGACACCCGACCTGTTCGCCAAGCTTCCTCGCCTGGCAAATCAACACGACTTCGAGAGCGTGTCCCGAAGTTGGGCGGGCTAGCCTCCTTGCGAGCCGCGAAAGCGAGAACCCCTCGGGACGTCCCGGCGCGGCGGCCGCTTCGCCCTCCCACGTCAACCACCGTCAACCAGCTTCGGAACGCGCGCAAGACCGTTTTCTCGCACACTCAGGCAACCTGGTCATCTTCAAGAAACTGCTCGATCCCTTCGGATTTCGCGATGACAACGACGCCGCCTTCACTGACCGTAAAGCCGCGCGAACGATCCAATTCCAAATCATATCCAATCTTCACGCCGGCCGGAATGTGGACTCCCTTATCGATAATGGCACGACGGATGTGTGCATGCCGGCCGATATCGACGGACTGGAACAAAATGGAATCCTCGATCTTGGCATAACTGTTGACTCGGACCAACGGACCCAGGACACTCCGTTCAACGCGGCCACCGGAAATAATGCACCCTTGGCAAACGATACTGTCCAGTGCACACCCCTGACGGTCACCGTCGCTGGAACTGCCGAAGACAAACTTGGGTGGCGGGAGGATTGGTTGGTGCGTTCGAATCGGCCACCGGTCATCATACATATTCAGCTGTGGATCAATGGCCACCAGGTCCATGTTCGCTTCGTAGTAGGCGTCCAGTGTTCCGACATCGCGCCAGTACGCATCATGCTTGCGGTTTTCGTCCCGAAATGAGAACGCATAGACAGCGTGCGAGTCGATAATCGACGGAATAATATTCTGTCCAAAATCGTGTGCGCTGTTGGGATCGGTTGCATCGCGGCAAAGTTGTTCAAAAAGAAAGCGGGCCGTGAACACATAGATCCCCATCGATGCAAGGCAATGGGCCTGATCGCCGGGAATCGTCTTCGGCTGGGCGGGCTTCTCCTGGAATCCAATGATCCGATCATGCTGATCGACCTGCATGACGCCGAACTGCCTGGCCGCCTCCGGAGTTACTCGCAGCGCGCCGACCGTCAGATCAGCTTTATTCTGCTTGTGATACTCGACCATCGCTCGATAGTTCATCTTGTAGATGTGGTCACCAGCAAGTATCACAACGTAGGCGGGGCGTTCCTTTTCAAGGGTGTAGATATTCTGATAGACGGCGTCGGCCGTTCCCTGGTACCAGTGTTCATCAATCCGTTGTTGTGGTGGAACCACATCGATAAACTCGTCCAGTTCGCGGCAGAAGAATCGCCGCCAACCGAGATTAATGTGGCGATCCAAACTCATCGCTTTGTATTGAGTCAGGACGAGCATTTTCCGAATGCCGCTGTTCAGGCAATTCGATAATGCAAAATCGACAATGCGGTATCCACCTCCGAAAGGAACCGCCGGTTTGGCTCGGTCCCGTGTAAGAGGCTCAAGACGCGATCCTTTTCCGCCCGCCAACACCACAGCCAATGTATCGAGCATCATACCACTCCATTTGCAGACGCTTGGTCTATCGGTCTCCACCGTTTTCCGTATCGTAACCGTTTACGGAATGTAGGCCGCCGCTCGCTTCCAAGGGGTCAGACCCATTTTCGGCGACAAAATGTGTTCGCGTAAAGAAACGCTTTCTCCGCCGAAAATTGCGCCAGACCCCAACGGCGTGAACGGCTACTCCGTATCATACCAATCGGTTATGCATCACACCACTGGCGCATCCAGCATTCCAGAAACAACAGTGCCCAAAGACGCCTGGAATGGTCGAAGACTGCTTGCTCATGATCTTGAACCAGTCGAGCAACATACGATTCCCGAAACAAACCACGTCCCTTGGCCACATCGCTCAGCAGCACATCATGAGTCATCGGTTTCAGTTCATTGCGGAACCAATGGTCCAGCGGAACGCCGAACCCCATTTTTCGACGGTTCCAAATCGCCTCGGGCAGCATGTGGCCGAACGCTCGCCGCAGCAGCAGCTTTCCCCGCCCTCGCCGGAATTTCCACGCGATCGGCAGCGATGCGGCCAATTCAACAAAACGGACGTCCAGAAACGGCTGGCGGCACTCAAGCGAATTGGCCATCGATGCGATGTCGACTTTAGTCATCAAATCGCACGGGAGATACGTTGTCAAATCGGCCAGTGCAAAAGCCGTAATCTGATCGCGCCGGTCGACTTGCTGCAAACCTGACTGCAAGAAGCGATAAGGGTCCGTATCTCCTAGTTGCTCGACAAACTCGTCCGTATAGAGCGAGGCACGACGCTACATGTTGAAAATCGAAAGCCAGTCCAAGTAACGCCGACCCGGGGATTTCCTAAGCGATTCGCTAAACCGTTTGAATTGGCGAAGGCGAGACTTCTGGCGGTAGGAAGCGGGCAACGACTGCCAGATTCTCGAACCAAACACCTTGCGCAATGGACCGCTGCGATCAAGCCACTCTCCCAATGCGGCAGCCCGATACCTGGGATACCCCACAAACAACTCGTCTCCGCCATCTCCCGTTAGCGACACGGTAACATGCTGTCTCGTCAGCTGCGAAACATACCAGGTTGGAATTGCCGAACTGTCGGCAAACGGCTCGTCATAGTGCCAGACCAGCTTCGGCAAAATGTCGACCGCGTCCGGCGTCACCTGAAACTCGCAATGATCCGTCTTCAGATGGTCCGCGACCTGCCTCGCATAAACGGTCTCATCATACTCACGAACCGGAAAGCCAATTGAAAACGTCTTCGTCGGACGGTTCGAGAGCTTCTGCATGAACGCAACAATCAAAGACGAGTCGACTCCGCCGGACAAGAAGGCACCGAGCGGCACGTCGCTCTGCATTCGCAGTTGGACGGACGACTCGAGTACCGTGCGCAACTGTTCGATCGCTTCCTGCTCGGTTCCCGTCCACGTCTGATTGAAATCGGGGTTCCAGTACGAACGAACGGTCAGATTATTGTTTTCGTAGGTGGCAAAATGCCCGGGCGGCAATTTGTGAATACCATGAAAAATCGTCCGTGGATGTGGCACGTATTGATAGGCCAGGTAATGATCAAGGGCCACGGGATCGATGTCGCGTGGCACGCCCGGGACCTGCAAGATACTCTTCATTTCACTGGCAAACAGCAGCCGGCTCGGTTCGTGCCGGTAGACCAGCGGTTTCTGACCGAGACGATCTCGAGCCAAGACAAGACGATGATTGCGTGCATCCCAGATGGCAATCGCGAACATCCCATTCAGATGTTCAAAACACTCAACACCCAGATCCTCGAACAGATGAACAATCGTCTCGCCATCGCCATCCGTGCGAAAATGATGCCCAGCCCCCTCAAGCCGCTTACGCAACGAGCGAAAATTGTAGATCTCACCATTGAAAACCATCCAAATGGTCTTGTCCTCGTTCGCAATCGGCTGGCTCGCTCGCTCCAGATCGATAATCGCCAAGCGGCGAAAACCGAGTGCCACCGCGGGCAAACGGTCGCCAGAACCGTCAATCCGACCTTCACTGCGATAGGTCCCATCGTCGTCCGGCCCTCGGTGACGCAACACATCGGTCATACGAGCCAGAACGGTGGGTTCGATTTCACAGTGGGGGTCAGTCCAGCAAGCTCCGGTGATTCCGCACATAGTCAGCTACTGCCGCGTCCGGGGGCCATTCGTTCACATCAGACGTCCAAGGTTGGAGCCATCGTACCATGCGGGGGTGTAGTGGGGAAAGATCGACTGCCCGCCGAGATTCGGCAACTGAAAATGGTCCGGGCCCTTGTTGACCGACGGTGCCACCGGAAGTAGGCTCAGGGAAGTGTTGACGTTGTTCACACTGCCGTTGCCGACAAACAACAATAGGCCCCACGGGGCCCTGGATCCTCCCCCTTCCCCCCTTATGTGCATCATGCCAGGAGTCAAATCATGAGTTCCCAAGTCGATCGTCGTCGTTTCCTGGAAGTTAGCGGCAGTCTCGCCGTTGGGCTCGGCTTTGCCGGACCACTTTTCGCTCGTGCCGACACTCAATTGGCCCACGGTGCCCCGCACGCTGAAAAACTCGGATGGCACCTTGGCTGCCAGGCATATTCATTCAATCGTTTTACGTTTTTCGAGGCAGTGGAGAAAAACGAATCGCTCGGCCTGAAATACATCGAAGCGTATCCCGGCCAGAAAATGAGTGCCGAGAAGCCCAAAGTGAAAATTGGCCCGGAAATGTCGAAAGCCAATCGTCAGGAAGTGAAGAAGCGACTGGCGGATGCCGGAACGAAACTCGTGAACTTCGGCGTCTGTCGCCTGAGCAAGGACGAGGCGGTCAGTCGCAAAACGTTCGATTTCGCGGCGGAGATGGGAATCGAGACGCTTGTCTCCGAGCCCGCATTCGATGCTTTCGATACGCTGGAAAAACTAACTGACGAATATGCAATCAACATTGCAATTCATAATCACCCCAAGCCGTCGAAGTACTGGAACCCGGATACCGTGCTGAAAGTCTGTAAGGGACGCAGCAAACGCATCGGCGCCTGTGCCGATACCGGACATTGGGTTCGCTCGGGCTTGAATCCCATCGAACAAATCAAGAAGTTAGAGGGGCGGATAATCAGCTTTCATTTCAAGGACCTGAATCAGTTTGCCCGCAATGCTCATGACGTCCCCTGGGGTACCGGCGTCAATGACGTCAAAGCCACACTGACCGAGATCCATCGGCAAGGCGTAAAGGCCGTGTTCTCGATCGAATACGAATACCATTGGACGAACTCGCTTCCGGAAATCGCCAAATGCGTGGTGTACTTTGACAAAGTGGCCGCCGAATTGGGTTCGTAGACGGTCTGCCGTCGCAGGGATCGGGGAGGGACGGGGGTCTTTTATGGGGCTAGGGCTGGGGCCACTGGCCTTGATCGTAAGGTGGTCCGGGTAGGTCCCGCTTGCCGAGCGGGACATGGCGTAATCCAGGACGCTACAAGAGGTTTGGAACTGCAGCCGGAACCTGTTTGCCTGCTGCTGGACCGGATTACGATCAAGACCGGGGCCACTCAACTTCTTGCGACAGGATAGGCAGACTAGGCAGGGCCACGGCCAATACCGGCCGCGCGCCACAGCTGCCGGCAATATCGGAGCCCGTGACGACTGCCCCACGTTGCCCCAAGCGATTGCCAGTCGGAAACGAACGACTCCAGTACGAGTAACACATTTTTGCACTTCCAGAGAATGACCTATCCTGCGTAGCTCGCCTCAAGAAGTGGAGTGGCCCCTGGACTCGTCACAAATCATTGCAATCCCTAAACTCTCAAGCGGAGTGCCGATCATGTCAAAATCCACCTCACGACGTTCGTTCTTGCAAACCGTGGGTCTTGGAGCTGCCGCCCTCGGGATGAGCGATTCGGCTCTGGCTCAACAGAAACAGAAGGTGATCCAGGGTTTCGAGGAAGCGCCGACCGACCCGAACATTTCAAAAGGTTGGCAACCGGTTTCCGACCGCAAAGTTCGTGTGGGCATTGTCGGCTACGGCGCTTGCGGCTTCGGTGCGGCGTTCGGTTTCCAGGATCACCCGAATGTTGAAGTGGTGGCGGTGAGCGATCTGTTTCCCGATCGGTGTGCCGGCTTGGCCAAGGCGTGCCGCTGCGAGAAGACCTACCCCTCCCTCGAGGAGCTCGTGAAAGACGACAAGATTGAAGCGGTGTTCGTGGCCACCGACGCACCAAGCCACGCTCGGCATTGCGCGCTGGTGCTTAAACATGGCAAGCATGTTGCCAGCGCCGTGCCCGCCGCCTGGGGTTCGCTTGCGGACGCAGGCATGCTCTTCGAAGCCGTCAAGACCAGCGGTCGGAAGTACATGATGTTCGAAACGTCTTACTTCCACGAAGACCTCTACGCAATGCGGCAGATCTACAACGCCGGTGGGTTCGGCAAGTTGATCTACTCCGAAGGGGAGTACTTTCACTACAGCCCGACACTAGTTCCTTCCTACAAGGGCTGGCGCATCGGCGCGCCGCCACAGTGGTATCCCACGCACTCGAACGCCTACTACGTGGGCGTGACCGCCGGCAGTTTCACGGAGGTTTGCGCCATGGCAATGCCCAGTCTGATCGAGCTGTTTCAGCCGGAGAACAACCGCTACAAGAACCCGTTCGCGACGGAGATCGCACAGTTACGTACCAGCGAA
>JAJSAJ010000238.1 GCA_024274855.1 Planctomycetota bacterium
ACAATTGATGCAATTCCCGCTGGCCACCGTGTCGGCAATTGCACAGGCGACGGAAGAAACAAGTTGCCATTTATTGATCGAGTCGATTGAACGATTCAGCGGTGATCCGATCAAGGTGCGTGAGGAGCTGGAGCGAGTTGGGGCCGGGCACGAAACGCTGGTGATTGCCAAGAACGACGCGGAACAAGAACGCCTGACAGAAATATTCGAACCGGCCAATGTGAATCGCAATCGACGTTTGAAGATCCTGGTCGGTGATCTGCATGCCGGCTTTCGCCTTGTGAACGATCGGATCATTCTAGTCAGCAGTGCTGAACTGTTTCAGCGGACTGATTTGCCCCGCGCATCAAGGCGGCGTTTGGGACGCGTGATCGACTCGTTCCTCGACCTGGCCGATGGTGATCTGGTTGTCCACCTGGCGCATGGAATCGGCCGTTACCGGGGCATGAAAATGCTCCGAAAACACGACAAAGCAGAGGAGCACCTGGAAATCGAGTTTCACGCGGGAACTCGAATCTATGTCCCGGCGACCAAGATCGATCTGGTTCAAAAATACATCGGTGGCACCAAGAGTCGGCCCAGGCTGGCACGCATCGGCGGCAAATCATGGGTTCGCCAGAAACAGGCAGCCGAGGCCGCGGTCACCGACCTGGCCGCTGACATGCTGAGCGTCCAAGCGACACGGCAATTGCGGCCTGGAATCGCATTTCCCGCCGATTCCGATTGGCAACATGAATTCGATTCATCGTTCCCTTACCAGGAAACGGACGATCAGATTGCCGCGATCTCAGCCGTGAAAAAAGACATGCTGACCGCTCGGCCAATGGATCGACTCCTGTGCGGCGATGTCGGGTTTGGTAAGACAGAAGTCGCCATGCGGGCCGCATTCAAAGCGGTTGACAGCGGGTATCAGGTTGCGATTCTCGTGCCGACCACGATCCTGGCGGAACAACACTTTCGGACATTCCGCCAACGAATGGCCGAGTTCCCGATCGATATCGAACGACTCAGCCGCTTCTGCACCGCCCGACAACAACGGGACATTCTGGCACGTCTTGAACTCGGACAAATCGATATTCTAATCGGAACCCATCGGCTCGTGTCGCGCGATGTCCACTTCCATAACCTCGGACTTGTGATTATTGACGAAGAACAACGGTTTGGCGTGGAGGTCAAAGAGCGGCTGAAACAACTACGCAGCACGGTCGATGTGATGACCATGACGGCGACACCTATTCCACGAACACTCCATATGTCGCTCGTCGGCGTTCGGGACATATCTAACCTCGAGACGCCACCCGAGGACCGGCAGGCTGTCGAAACACATGTTGCCCGGTTTAACCCTACCCTGGTCCGTGATGCAATCCTTCGAGAACTTGGGCGGGGCGGGCAGGTCTTTTTCGTGCACAATCGAGTGCAGGACATCCAACAGATCGCGGCCGCTCTACGCCAGCTGGTTCCGGAAGCATCGATCCGTATTGGGCATGGGCAAATGCCCGAAGCCGATCTCGAAACCGTTATGGTTGACTTCGTCGCGCACCGCTTCGATGTATTGCTGGCAACAACGATCGTCGAAAGCGGCCTCGATATCCCCAATGCCAATACAATTTTCATCGACGAGGCCCATCGGTACGGGTTGGCAGACCTACACCAGCTGCGAGGCCGGGTTGGACGGTACAAACACCGAGCCTACTGTTACTTGCTGATCCGGCCCGGCGCCCCACTGACGCCCAACGCCGCACGACGATTGCGGGCAATCGAAGAGTTCAGCGAAATGGGCGCCGGTTTTGCAATCTCGATGCGTGATCTTGAAATTCGCGGAGCGGGAAGCCTCCTGGGAACTCAGCAGAGTGGCCATATCGCGTCGGTCGGCTACGAACTCTATTGCCAATTGTTGGAACGGGCTGTCCGCCGCTTGAAGCATCTGCCGCCGAAACTGTCGATCGATGTCGATATCCGCCTGCCAGGCGAAGCCTACTTCCCGGCCGACTATGTTCCTGATCTGCGAAGCAAAATCGATCTGTATCGCCGCATGACCCGGGTGGCGGGAGAGCGTGATCTGGAGGATATCCGCGCCGAACTGCTCGATCGATTCGGCCAGCTTCCCGATCCCGTCGCCGGCCTGTTTGCGGTCGTCGAGTTGAAAATCGAAGCGGCCATTTGGCAGATCGCGGCGATTGGCGTCGAGGATGACTATGTGGTTCTTCACTACACGGACCGGCGCCGAATGGAACAACTGGCGACCCGAGTGGGCAATCGGCTCCGCATTGTCGACACCCAGACCGCCTATCTTGCGGCGTCACGCGAAATTGCGAACCCATAGCGGCTACGGCACTTGGTGAAATCGGTGTTGCGAGCGGGAGCATGAGCTGTCTATAATCCCCCCCCGCGCCGGCATGTGGTTAGGTTATCGAACTTCCGTGCGCGGAGAGCGAACACTCGATCGAAACATCCCGACCGGAAGGTGTGCCGTGGATCGTAATGCCCTCTTGTTACTGGGTTACCTTCGTACCAGGCTCAACAGCTGTGCCGACGACATGCAACGGCCGCAGGCAGTAGGCCGGCGCAGTCCTTTCGTGTTTCGCCAGGTCCTGGTGACAGGTCTGCTTGCAATACTGGTGGCCGGAAGCGTGCCGGTCGCCGCTGTTCTGGGCCAGGCTCCCGCCATCCCGGCCGGGGTGCCGGACGTGTCAAATCTGACGGACGACGAGTTTCACCTGCGTTTGATCGACCCGACGCAACTGGTCGCACTGGTGGGGGATCAGCCGATTCTTGCAGGCGACCTCCTTCCCTCGATCAATCAAATGTTGCTGCCGTTCATGGACAAGGCGTCCAAGAGCGAGGTGGACAGCCAACGGGCGTTGGGAATCGGCAAGTTGTTGCCCCGAAAAATTGACACCAAGCTGATTTACCTCGATTTCCTGCGTACCGTGCCGCCCGACAAACAAAAGGAAGCGATTGCCAACATCACGAAACAGGTTGATAAACAGTTCTATGAAGAGGAGCTGGATAAGCTGCTCAAGACAATGGAAGTCAAGTCATTGCCCGAGTTGGACGCCAAGTTGCGCTCGCTCGGATCGTCACTCGAAAGACAGAAAATGGATTTTCGTGATACGGCGATCAGCCAGTTCATGGTCAGCCGCAACATCAATCGATCTCCGGAGATCACTTGTGTCGAACTATTGGCCTCCTATCGGGCCAATGCGGAAAAGTACGATGTTCCGGCCCGGGCGCAATGGGAGAAGCTGACTGCCCGCTTCGAGCGTTTTCCCGACAAAGCGGCGGCCGAACGTGCGATCGTCGAAATGGGAAACCAGGTATTGCTCGGCGCCAAGCTGGCGACGGTCGCCAAACGACTATCGCAAGGAACAAATGCCCAACAGGGAGGCTACCACGAGTGGACAACCAAGGGCTGTCTTGTCTCCGACGTGCTCGACCACGCTATCTTCACATTGCCGATCGGCCAGTTGAGTCGCATTTTGGAAGACGATCGCGGATTTCATATCGTGCGTGTGCTCAAACGTGAAGCGGCCAGCCGAATCCCATTCACCGAAGCCCAAAAAGAGATCCGCGAACAAATCATATCGAAAAAACGGTCCGAGCAGGTTCGAGATTATTTGGAAAAACTGCGTAAGAACACCTTCGTCTGGACGATTTTTGATCAGCGCAAAGCGACGTCGCCCAGCGCATTGTCGCTGTCGCAGTAGACGTCAGCTATCGGGCTATCATGCCGGTGGCAAATGCACGACGATTTGGACAGAAGGGGCCAAGGACCACATACCAGAGTGCTCTTTACTTCCTCTGTTTCACTATAGTTCCAGCCCAAGTCTTACGGAAACCCCCTGTTCACTCTTCACGACGTTACGGCCATGCCGTTTTCATAATCGGCAGATACGAGTTCAGGTATACTCCTCTCCATGGTTTCCACACCCAACTCGCCTGTCGCCCACATGTCGAACACCGATCCGCGCCGGAACGTCGAACAAAAAGCAACGCTTCCATTTGTACCAGAACGTTCGAATTCACCTTGATCAAGTTGTCGGCTGCGGTTGTTTTCTGGAGTTCGAGGCGGTCCTCGGCGCGACGGATCCGATTGCCGACGGCCGGAAATTGGTGGACTGGTTGAGTGCTCAGTTTCATATCGCTTCCGATCAACTTGTGGCCGGATCCTATGCCGACATGCGTTCGGACTGAGAATCGCCCGGCGAAAAAAGTATCGTAGCGGCCTTGATCGTAACGTGGTCCACCACACGGGAGGGCGAAGCTCCTGCTGAGCCGTAACGTCAACCAACGTCGACACTTTTCACCGGCTCGGCAGGAGCCTCGCCCTCCCAAAAAGACTGCTTTTCCGAGCCCTGATACAAATCCTACTGCAGACGGCTAAACAGTTACATTTTTTGTTTGGCACTGGAAAGAGTATGACTTCGCTACGCCGCCTCTCTCGATGATAAATGAGTAATGTCAAATGACTAATGATAAATCGGTGAAAACCCCGGTGCTAACGCGATGGCAGACGAGAACCCCGTGAACGACTACCGCGCCATTATCCGAACTCTCGCTCCTTGACGGAAAACCTCCACCCTATCTGCCGTACATCACCCAGTCTGACTAATGCGACTGGTCCCTACAAAACACTTGCGGATTGCGAGGTGATCTTGCCGATAACCAATGCGGTATACCATTGTCTTCGCGCACGGACGTTGGCGGCCTTGCCAAAGGAGCATGACTTGTGTTTTGGCTGGTTTGGAAAGTAAGACAAGCGGCGAGGTTTGCTGCCGGAGTCGTCGGGGCATCCACCTTGGCCGTCGTCATAACGGGTGGTCCGCTGCTGGCGGACGAAGTAATCGAAATGACCGTTGCTCGCGCGATTCAAGTGCCGGCCGATGGGATTCGTCATCACGCTGCCGTGATCACGGCCATTTGTGCTCAACCGCAGGGTGAAATGCTCGCCGCCGCGGGTGACGACCATATCATCCGTATCTGGAACGTGGAGAGTGGCAAACTGATTTACCGACTGGTCGGCCACAACGATTGGGTCCGAGCG
>JAJSAJ010000239.1 GCA_024274855.1 Planctomycetota bacterium
CATTGAAGCGGCAAGTTATCGGTATAGTCGTTTCCACAGCCGGCCTGTTCCGCCCAACCGATCAGTGCGGCGTGCAAACTGTCACGAACCTTCTGTGCCTGCTGGTCCAGGATCTGCTGCGGCATCTCTTCCCAGGCGAACCGCAGGTCACGAACGTGGGGGACCATTCGCAGTCCGACCGATCGTCCTCGCGACAAAAAGACGGGCCCTTGATAACCGCAATTGTCGCACGTGTGCAGCGAGTCGGCGATCGGCTGGTGGGTCAAGTAGCTGGTGGTAATCACGTGCGGGATCGGGGTGCCACACAGCTGGGACAACCGGCGGCTCTTGGCCAAGTGGACCTCGAGGAAGTTTCGGTACTTGCCATGGAACCTGTGAAACGGGTGCAGGGCCTTTACGACCCCCGCGCCCTGGGTCCAGCGGCTGCCCGCTCCGGCGGCCAGAGTCAGCACGGCGACATCGCCGGCGGCCAGCGCCTGTTGGCCCAGTGATTGGTACTGGCCATCGACCGGTTCGAGTGCCGAGTAGACATCGCCGGTTTGCACATCGTCTATGTCCACATTGGCATGCAGGCGATTCTGGGCCAGTCCAATTCGCCCGTCGCGCAGGTCCGCGCGGATCTGTTCGTGCAGCTCGCGATCGAATCCGTTTTGGCGAAGCAGGTCGGTCAGCGTGGTCGAGCCGGCATCCTGCTCGGCCGGCTGCGGCAGGAGGCTGCTGAGCAGAAACTCGGCACTGCCGGCAAGTCGACCGCCGGCGCGGCATTCGCGTGCCAGCCGCCCGGCCTCGGTCCGCTCGGCAAGCGTCAGTTGTCCCGCATCTTTGCGAAGCCATTGCCTGGCAACCAGTGCATAGTAGCCGGCCGGCATCAGCGTCTGGTCGCCGCGAAACAACTCGGCCACGGTCCCTCGGTCGTTGATTGCGAAGTCATACACGACCGGTTCCATGGCGAAGGGCAGTGCGTGTTCCAGCTCGCGTTTCGTCTCGCCCATCAGCTCGGCAAGAAACTGTTGCCCTTCCTCTTTCCGTTCGGGGTCGAAGATAAACCCCATGCCACCGCCCGACATACCGCCCAGCATCAGGAACCCGTGAAACGCATCGCCGAACCGAGCCTTACATTGCTGGATCAGTGTCTCGGTATAATGATTCGATGCCCACGGGATAATCGTCTGGATCGGGCTGAAGAAGTTCTTGGTCGTCAAGCGGGCCAGCTGCCGGACGTGGCCTTGGCCGAGCGTCGATTCGATCTGGCACATGATCTCGATCGCCTGCTGTCTGGCCTTCCATTCCGATTCGCTACGCAACAGATACTTTTCGGTAACCATTTGCAGGATCGGGCCGACATCCTGTGCCATTCCACCATGGACCAGAACAAACGCGTCCTGAATCTGCTGCCGAGTGGCCGGGGTGACGGCTTGCGTATCGTAAACGCGATGGACCGGCAGCAATCGGCCTCGGCTGACGCCGTACTCGGGGTCGCCCGGCCCGGCCTGTTGGCCCTCGATCATCTTGATTCCCGGCCAGACGCCGCCGGAATCCTGCCAGCCGCCGCCCGACCCGCCCAGCCACTCGCCCAAGATCGCCCGAGCGGCGACAATACGACGCTCGGGTTCCTCCAGGCCGCCAGTCAGCGAACCGACCTGGCGCGTGGCACGCATACAGACCGTGATGATCGCCGCCAGCAGATTCGTCGAGACGGCCAGCCGCGACCCTTTCGGAATGTCGTTCACCTTGCTGACAATCTCCAGACCCAGACCCGGGCCGACCAGCCGAGCCATCAGGTCACTCAGCTGCTGGCCCGACGCCTCCAGACCGGGCGGAACCAATCCGGCAGCGATCACAGCCGCCTTCAGCAGGCCAAGGTAATCGCGAGCAAAGTCAAACACCTCGGCCAGCGTTCGGACGTCTGCCTTGGCTTTCAAGTCGACACTGACCAGTCGAAGGATCGGCTCGTCAATTACTCGCAGATAGACCTCGATCGGCGGCCGCGTGCCGCTGTCGCGCCCGCGCACGCCCAGATCGACCGAGATGTTCAGCACGCGTGCGCCGTCCGGATAGTCCATCCCCAGGAAGAAAATGTCGCTCCATCCGCTGTGCGACAGGTCCATGCGGACCGGCGTCTGCTCGCGCAGGATCGGATACGCTCCGTCACGCTCGGTCCGGCAAACTAGCTCGGATCGAATGCGCAGCGGGTTGTCCATCGGGTGCCCGACCCGGAACATCCATTGGTTGCCGTGCATCGATCGGACGCTCTTACGGACCTGGTTGGCCAGGGTCTGGAAAGCCAGTTCGTGGTAGACGGCAGCCAGCGCGCTGGACAACGTGTCGCTGACGCCGTCGCGGGCCATCGCCGCCAGCAGCTCGTCGATCGCCTCGCCAAACCGGCGGTTCAGGAAATGCTCGTAGCCTTCGAACGGGATCAGCCCGAACGACCCGGCCGGTAACTTCGGTGGCAGGTGGTATCGATAAATGCCGCTTAGAAAGAACGAAGCGCGAACCCGCTCGTACAGATTGTCGCTCGTGCGTCGGAATTGGTCCAGCTGTGTGCACTCGGCCAGCAATTGGTCCGCCGTTCGGTCGGCACAGAGGCTGTCGAGCGAGCGGTTTCTGAGCGTCGGGTCGTCGCTCTGAATCGTGACGAGCAGGTCGGATGCCATCAAGCTGTACTCCAATAAAGTCGGGAAGACGATAAATAACCACAGTGATCGTTCGCTGGACCAACGGGAGGGCGAGGCTCCGGCCGAGCCGTTTTCGCCAACAAAACAAGAGGCTCAGCAGGAGCTTCGCCCTCCCGGAAACGCTGGTTTTGAGACACAGCCCGGTCGAACTCGCGGTGGAGGTTGTTCAGGGTGACCGGTTTCCCAGGATAGGATGCCTCCGGAAGCCCTCCGGCATCCAACCCCGAGCTATGTGGACTAACGCCGTCGGCGCAAAGACCGCCACAGCAACGATTCAGTGCCATCACCTCTCCGTTGGATGTTGGATGGTCCTCCAACTCTTCTTTCCTTCACCCTTTCCCTTCACCCTTACCCACCTCCGGATTCGTGCAGCTTAGTGAAGATTAGTGTTCCCTTCCCTTTTTTCGGCTCATTCGTTGTTCGTGATTCGGCTGGCCAGCAGTTCGACCAACTGGGCCAGCACATCTTCGCGGTCGTCGCCACCGAGTGCCAGAGCCAATTGAGTTGTGAGCAGACCGTATTTCTCGCCGATGTTGTACCGAGTGCCCTGCAACTCGGCGGCCAGGTACCGTTCCCGGGCAGAGACGGCGGCCAACGCCGGGGTCAGTTGAATCGGCCGTTCGCCGGCGGCCTGGACTTGCTCGGCCAAGACGTTCATCACGGTCGGCGTCAGCACGTGCATACCGAAAAAACACAGGTAATGGCCCGTTCGCTGGCCCGGAACAATCAAATGCTGCTCGGCATCGGTCGGAGTCGGCTTTTCCAAAATGTTCTCGACTTCGTACAAGCCTCGCTTGCCGGCGACCGGCCGGCCGCCGATCGTGCCGTACTGGAACAACCGATTCTCGCGAGTTGGCTGGACGGCCGATACGATACACTCTTCGGTCCGAGCGACTTGGACCAGCTGTTCGGCACATCGCCGTGACTCGCCGCTGATATAAAGGTGGTCGCCAACCAGATGGAGAAACGGCTGGTCGCCAACGAACGCCGCAGCGCGGTGGATGGCATCGCCATAGCCTCGAGGTTCCGGCTGTTGCAGGAATGTCAACAACGACTCGTAGCTGCCCGCCGCTTCGGCAAATACCGCCTCGTCACCCGGGCGGATTACCAGTGCAATCTGCTCGACCCTCGCCGCAATCACCTCTTCGATCATGATCTCAAGGGCCGATTTTTCGGACCCGTCCAGATCGACAAATCGCTGCATCGGCAGCCGACTCTGGTCCGGCCCCGCAGCTGTGATAACCGCCTTGGATATCCGCATTATGATCCTCCCCAGGGAATCGATCGTCATTCATGTGCACACCAAGCGTGCATCTTACAACTGTACCATGAACGACGGCCACAACCCAAGACGGCAGTGCCGGCGGGTGGACACGAGGGGAGTCGTGCGACGGACGCCCACGTCCGTCGCCGAATCGGGTACCAGCGCAAC
>JAJSAJ010000240.1 GCA_024274855.1 Planctomycetota bacterium
GTGGGTGCGACGCGAAACCTCTGACTCTGCAAGTCAACGCTGCCCGCGTCGACGACCATGTTTTGTGTCTGCAGCGTCTTCTGCAGGTCTTCACCCGTGAGCCCCAGTTGAGAGAGTTGCGCTTGCGAGACATCGATGTAGATGCGTCGATCCTGCACTCCCCACAGGTCGACTCGAGAAACACCCTGGATCAGGCTTAGCTCCTTGCGCAAATCATCGACGTAGTCTTCCAACTCGGCGTAGGTGAAACCATCGGCTGTGACGGCCAGTAGGAATCCAAAAACGAAGCCAAAGTCGTCCCCGATTTTCGGCCTTCCCGCGCCTGGCGGCAGCGTCGTCTCCATGTCGCGGATCTTCTTGCGCAGGCCGTCCCACACTTGCGGCAAGCGATCGGACCAGTATTCATTCTTGATATCGACTTTGATAATGGAAAGACCAGGGCGTGAATTCGAGTAGACGTTCTTCAGTTCAGGCATCTCCTGAAGCTTGGTCTCGATGCGGTCGGTGACCTCCAATTCGACCTGCTCGGCGCTGGCGCCTGGATAGGTCGTGATGATGCTCGCCGTCTTGACGCTGAACTCCGGATCCTCCAGTTGTCCCAGTTGGAAGTAGGAGAAGATACCAGCGACGACTACCAGCGCGATGGCGAAGTAAGTGACGGGCCGCTTTTCAATCGCGAGCTTGGGGAGACTCATGGCGTTACTCCTCCCCTTCGGTTAATAGTCGGACCTGCTGTCCTTCAGTCAGAGACTGGACGCCAGCCGTTACGATCCACTGGCCGGCTGACAGCCCTTCCTTGACAAGAATGCCGACGGCGGTTGGCGCCCCGACAGTCACAGCCCTTCGCGTCACGGTTTGCGCTGACTCATCAACGATCCAAACGTAGCTTTGCTTTTCAGTTTCGGGCGTGAATATGGCGCCCGCGGGGACGACCACTCCTTCCTCGGATGCGTCTTCACCCTTCTTGTATCGTCCACTCGCCGTTCCAGCCATCCCCGAAAGTATGGTGGTGCCTTCAGGCTGATCCATGATCAAGTTAACCGGATAGGTGCGTGTTGTGGTCGATGCCTCCGTGCCTACCTCCTTGATTTCCGCGGGTATTTTTAGATCAGGAAAAGCGTCAAAGACACATATGATGTCTGCCACATGAGGGACCAACGAGATCATGCTTTCAGGGACATCAATCACGAATTCAATTTTTGACGTGTCAAGCAGACGACAAATAGCTTGTCTCGGCAGGACCGTTTGATAGTTCTCGACATATTTGGCAACAACGGTACCGTCGAAAGGCGCGGTCAACCGGGTGTACTCCAAGTTGTTCCGAGCCATCGTTACGGTTGCTTCAAGCGATCTGATGTCCGCTTCCTTGGCGGCTATGTCTTCTTTGCGGGCGCCTTGCTTGGCAATCGTCAAGGATTCCTTGTTTTGGTCGAGCGCCGCGGCGGTCCGATCTTGCGCGGCTTTCGAACGGTCGACGGTCACTTGCGCAATCGCTCCTGGGTCTTCCTTCTGAATAGCGATATCGCGCTGATAATCCGCTACGGCACGTTCCGCCAGCGCTTCGGCCTCTTTGACCGCGGCATCTAGCCGCCTGATTTCTTCCGGCCGCGCGATTCGCATTGCTTCCAGGTTGGCGACGGCTTGCTGGCGCGCCGCCTCGGCGCTGTCCAAAGTGGCTTGAAAGTCACGCGGATCGAGCGTCGACAGCACGTCGCCCTTCTTGACCACATCCCCCACATCAATCGGGAGGGAGGTTAGTTCGCCACCGACGCGAAACGAGAGGTTAATCTCTTGGGTCGCCTTCGCCCGCCCCGGGAACTTTCGCCCATCAATACCTGATATGTCACCGGCCTTGATCGCCCGCACGGGGCGCGCCGGTGGTGCTTCGGCTGGTTGGGCACGCGCAAGACGCTCACGACCGATCAAAAGGCTCGGGCCGCCGATACGTTTGGAGCCGAAGGGCAGTACCTGTCGGCAGGCAAGAAGCTGCTGGACACGAGCCACCCGGCCTTCAAGGACGTAACGAGCGTGCGCAGCCGCATGATTGCACTCTGGCGGGGCATGAGCTTGCCGTATCCCGAGCCCGGTATCCGGCAGCCTTGTCCATCGTACCGCGTCGAATGTGAAGAACAAGAACGCGTTTCTCTTCGACGGTGAAGAGCGCTCGAAACCGTGCAGTGCGTTTGCCGAAGAAGAACTGGTATACAGGTGGGTCGACCAAGTCGTTCTCTGGCGCTAGCGGACAACGCGTGGGATTGCTGGAGAGCGTCTGAAGAGCGTCTGAAGAGCGTCTTCAAACCGGTTGAGCCACCGAGCGGCAGTCTCTGGAGCATGATTTGCTGCAAGGGCAAAGTAATGCCGCAGGTCGTCCTTCGCCTTCTGAGTGACAATAACAGGATATGTCATTCCTGTTCCCGGACCCTGAATTCTTTTCTGATATCGGTGAATGCCTCTCCCAGCGCCTGCGTTCGCCCAGCGGCTACATCATCCAATCCCTGTTTGATACCGGAGACGGCCTCCTGTCGCTCGTCGCGGAGCCAGCAAAGTGCTTGGACAACGACATCTTCCCGAGTGGCATATCGCCCCGTGGCAAACTCCTGCTCCACGAAAGGTTCCAGTTCAGGGGGAAGCTCGATTTGCATGAGGTCTGCTCCTGTATTACGAACTTCAGCCAGTGTCAAGTTCTTGACAAAGTTAAGCGACGGGAGCGAACCATTGGGGCCCCCGAGCGGTGGCGCGAAATTGGTCGGCGGCCCTGCTGCCCTGTGTTTGACCAGATCAACAATATCTCGACCGGCAATATTCCGTCAAAGCCGTCCAAGGAGGGCCGGGTCGGCACCGAAGCTTGACGGCGAGGAAAACGTTGGCACATAAATAAAGCCCAACTACTCGCATGGCCCGACACGAGACCCAACTGCAACACGTACCTTTACTGCTACTGCGATACTACCACGGTATTCAAGGGCCTGGCAAGGAGGTCGGCAGCCCGTTTTTCGGATTGCCATCTCGAAAAATGGTCATCTACTCGTAAAAACAGGCAAGCCGTCGCCACGGATGGAGCGCCGTACGTTGGTCATTCCGCCTAAAGGCGATACTACGAACAATCGATGATTCCATCTCCTTCCGCTGATGGCAGAAATGTAGCAACAACGACAAGATAACACTCCCAGTTTTCAACCCGTGAACGGTTGCCGCCAAGCTACCAAATGGATTGCCGAATTGCTTCTCTCACCATCCAACAACAAGGAGTCGACCATTGATCACCATCACACGTGTACTTGCTCGTCAAGTGCTGAAGAACCATGAAGAACCAGACACTCTGATTTCCAGCGAGCAAGCAGCTGGGGCTCCCAGCCCCGGAGACCATTGATGCCTTGGAGCATCCAACAGCACGCGTGTGCGAGTGAATTGCGTTTCCGGTGACACGGGGGTGTCAGACCCCTGCGGCAATTCGACCGAAATCTTTCTATTTCTTGTTTCCGACCGGTGAAAACCCGAACGTTCCGGACTCGCAAGCAGATAAAATACGGGCAGCACGCTCGTCTCGGTAACGGAACCGCATATCGCACGCGTGCCGTGTCACTTCAGCCTCGGCCACCAATCCAAGGAGGACCGTTCGATGGTCGCATGCGCGCGTCGAAAACTGTTCGGGAACAACCGAACAGCCGTATACCATTGTTGGACCCGTTGCGTGCGACGCGCATTTCTGTGCGGTCGCGACCCGCTAACGGGCAAAGACCTCACGCATCGCCGCGATTGGATCATGACTCGCGAAGAACAGTTGGCCAGCCTCTTCGCAATTGAGATTGAATTCCGGGCAGAAATGGCAAATCACCTTCACCTGGTGCTACGCACTCTGCCCCGGGTGGCGAAGCGATGGTCACCTCTGGAGGTGGCACGACGCTGGTTGACCATCACCAAGCTGGCCAAGTGCATGTCCGACGCAATGCCCACACCTGATCAGAAGCGAGTCGAGCAACTGGCAAAGAACAAGAAGGAGATCACAAGACTGCGGAAACGGCTTAGCAACGTCAGCTGGCTGATGGGCATGTTGTGCGAGAACATCGCCCGACGCGCGAATAACGAAGATGACTGCCTGGGTCGGTTTTGGGAGTCCCGATACAAATGTCGTGAATGTGTTAGTGATGGCGGAATCTTGCTGTGTGGCATCTATGTCGATTTGAATCCCGAGAAGGCAGGCGAGGCCTCGAGTCCGGAGACGGCACGCTATACGTCGCTCTACCTGCGACTGCAAGCCCGCAAGCAACGGGCCAACGCACGCAACCGCCCCGATCAGTGGATGGGCAAGTTGACGCGGGATCCAAAGACCGATCGTGACGCGGATTCATCGCTCCGGTCACGCACGGGAAAGCGTGCCACGGATCAGGGACTGCTTTCAATCACGCTGGACGACTATCTGAAACTTGTGAAATGGACGGCACGCTTGTTGCGCACGGGCCAGAGGCAAACGATCCCCAAGAACCTGGAAGCGATACTCGATCGTTTGGATTTGGACCAGAACGAGTGGTTCGATACGATTGATGAATACGAAACGTCGTTCTGCCACGCAATCGGTCCACCGGCAAGCTTGGAGA
>JAJSAJ010000241.1 GCA_024274855.1 Planctomycetota bacterium
GTGCGACGGCGCTAACCGGACGTCCTTGTCCGTACATATTGAATCCACCGAGACGAAGGCCCGTGGAGTACCCGCCTGAGCGTTTCCGAGTGTGAGGTGCGCGCACCGTGCGCACAACTTGCCAGCCAAACTTTCCCGAGCTTCAGAGGCCGATCATCCGTTCGGCCCCCAAACCCGGCCAGCAATGGCCGGTCGCAACCCGCGGAAGTTCACGAGCGGGGGATTATACGCAGGACCCTGTTCGCGAAGCCAGAGCGAAATCGGCCTGTTAGACACGAAAATAGATAGGGGAGGGGGGGGAATGGGTAGTCTGCGGTGCGGTCGAGAGCGTCGACCTATGCGTACGATCGAGTCAAGTCAGTGGGCAAGGCAGGCAGCAGGCTGCGGTCGTTGGTTCCGGCCGCTTGGCGGAATCTCTCGAGCTGGCGGTTCATTTGTTGGACGATGTCGTGGCAGCGATCCGAGATGTTGTTAACTTCCCACCGGTCATCTGGCTTGACAAACAGCTGTGGCGGGCCGTCCGGTACCTGGTGCAGGGACCAATGGGGGACGCAGAACGTGTCTTGTCCGTGTCCGCTGGTGGCCGCCTGATCCCAATCGAATGATGGAGGGCAATCCTCGGCAAGTGCCAGAAGATCTCGTCCCCAGGTCGGTAGTGAGGGGATCGGAATGTCCAGCCAATTCAGCAGCGTGGTGTACATGTCTGGTGGTTGGACAAGCTGGTGGTGCCGGGTTGCGGCTGCATGTTCATTGGGCAGTTGGATGAGCCAGGGGACGTGGATCAGTTCGTTGAAAAGGCCACCATCGCCTGGCCCAATTTGAAGGTGTTCACCTAACGGATATCCGCGCGGCGATGTTGCCAATAGGGCAGTGGAATCGGCCAGTGCGTGTTGTTCGACCGCTTCCGTGAGGACACCGAGACACGTGTCGAGCAACGTGATTTGCCCCGCGCATGCCTGCTGGACGCCTAACACCTGGTCCGGATCGTAATCATTTACCAGGCGTTGCTGGGGGGGCTGCACGAAGTCGGGCGGCGGTGGATCTTCTTCGGCCGCGAAATGGCACCGCATCGAGTAGGGCGCGTCCCAGGGACCATGCAGGGCCTGGGCATGTATCCAAATCAGGAAAGGAGGCCTCACTTGATCCAGCAACTCCAGTGCCGTTGCAAACAGTCTGGCCAAGTGAGTTTGTTCGATGGCGTCCGCCATTTGATCGGCTGTTGGAGGTGCGAGGATTACACGTTGCTCGAAGTCCTGAGCGATCGGGTGATCGGCGAGGGTTGGCTCGTCCGTGATCAGGCAGGTATCGATCGAAGCGGCCACGGATTGAGCGGGCAAGTTCTCGAGGGTGTGACGGGCTGCCGCCGTCAGAGCATGGTGTCCCTGCCAGTACGAGTGGTAAACGGTCGCCAGATCCGGCGAGTCGGTAATGGCATTTTCGAGCAACAACGATCGGCTGGCGAGGCGGTCCCACGCAGGTGTTGCAAGCCACGTATTGCCATAGGGTCCGATAAAGGCGTTTGCCAGTCCGTCGATCACAAGGACGATCGCGTTTTGCATGGTTGCCAGCTCACCAATCTTGGCTCGGGACTGCGGCTCGGGACATGTGCGCACCGAGCCCGCACGTCACAGCAGGGCCGCTATTCAACACCGAGCTACCGCTCGGACTTGGATGGCTCGCTCCCCTCGGTCGCTTAACGTTGCCAAGAAGCTTAACCGATCTTGAGGATTTACAGTACCAGCTTGAAACTCGTAACCGTTCACGAAATGTAGGCGGCCGGTTCGGTTCCAAGGGGTCAGACCCATTTTCGGCGACAAAATGCGCTCGCGTAAAGAAACGCTTTCTCCGCCGAAAAATGCGTCAGACCCCAGCGGCGTGAACGGCTACTGAAACTCTAACGCGGGTTTCGCCCACAAC
>JAJSAJ010000242.1 GCA_024274855.1 Planctomycetota bacterium
ACGGACAACGCGATCAAGTGTGCCGTTTCGTCGCGAACGCACACTCCGCCCTGGTGTCGCGTGAGACTCGTGTCCCACACCCGGCCGACCAACCGTCTCCACTGATTGGTACGCAACTTTCGGCCGGTGGTCGCATCCGGGGCGGATGTCCAACCGCGCCAGACGCCGGCGTTCGGTGGCAACACGAGCGTCAAACAACCCGCAGAGTCACCAGCAGCAAGAACAGGATCCAACAACCGAGAACTACGACGCTGGCGATCAGCATCCGGCGGTTTCGCGGGCGCGGCGAAGCCGTTAGCGGAGGAGGAGTTGGTTGCTTGGGGCGTTTCTTGGTAGGCATATTACTCAGCTTGTTACTCAGCTTGCGTAATTCTGAACTCGCGATTGAAAGCATCTTCGAAATCGTACACGTTGTCAAAATCCTCGCGACGATCTGAATCTGATTTTCTCATCAAGCCAATTTGGATCAAGTTGTAGACGATATTGCCAAAGTCACCCGTCTGCTGCACTCCCCAACGGTTCAAGACGATTTTGGCCATCAGGCCATATTCCTTGATCGCATATTGGCGAATTGCCTCACACAGTTGCTGGCCAGTCAGATGTGCTTCTTCTGGCGGTTCCTCGTCCACTGGGTCCGTGTGTTTTTGCCCCATCCCCAATTCATCCTGAGCAAAGCCCAGCGCGTCTCGGACAAACTGGTAAGCATCCAACTGGTACCGCGAGTCAGCTTGCAGCAATTGGAAGATCGGGTGTTGTGGTTCATTCATGGTTTGGGCGTCTTCTTGTAACGAGTTTCGGTACTGCCGTTCGTGCGCTCGATCGCCCTGCATGGTTGGCGGTGACCAGAAACGCGTAATCGAGTCAAATGAGGTGTCTGCAAGCGACAGCCTTGTTGCGAGCATTCGCCTGTCGCACGAATCAAACAAAGTCAGACGCCGTATCAAGTTGACTTATTGTCCTTGTCGCGTTGGACCTCGGCAACATCAACCAGTTGGCGTCGTCCGTCTTCCAGTTGGACAAACAGCTGTTGTGCAAGCACTTCATGCCCCAGCACGCGTGCTCGGCCCAGTTCGGTGTCAACGTCGGAACCAATGGGAGGCAATTTTCGGTTCAATTGAACATAGGTCTCATACTCGTATCGCAGACAGCATTTCAAGCGTCCGCATCGGCCGGAGATCTTTGTTGGGTCAAGCGTTGCCTTTTGGAGTTTTGCCATTTTCATTGACACGGGTGGCATCTCAGCCAGATGCGATCCGCAGCAAACGGGCTGCCCACAATCACCGTAATCGGCCAACAGCTTCGCTTCGTCACGAACGCCGATCTGACGCATTTCAATCCGTGTCTGAAACTCTGAAGCAAGCATTTTCACCAGTTGGCGAAAGTCGACTCGATGTTCCGCCAGGTAATAAATGACAATCCGCTCGCCTCCAAAAAGATGCTCAATGTCGACCAGTTCCATTGGCAAGCGAAGTTTTTGCACATACTGCTGGCAGGTTTCAAACTCTTCCCGTTCGGTTGACCGGATGTGCGCCAGCTCATTGACGTCCTCGGCAGTCATGGCGCGAAGGATTTGGCCGTGGGGTGGCGCGTTCATCATAGCCACGGTTTCATCCGTTGCTTCGCAAAGCACGTCGGCCGCCTCCAAGCCACGTTGCGTACGCACGACAACTTGCGTGGCCCGCGCATAGCGGTCGTTGCCACGCGGCGAGAACACGCCCAGCGTGCGCATCGCACCATAACGCACGACAAATTTGGCCATCGGTTTCCCCGTATCAAAATGCGGTCATCGGACAATGACCAGCATCGATCTGGTAGGTTTGAATGTCAGCGGCTGGCTGAGGGTTCAAAGCGGTCTGGCACGCTTCCGTTGGTCGCCACAAGTCGAATCAAACGGATTAAGCCGCCACGTGCCAGCACGTAAAATCGCGTCAAAGGAACTGCACGGGGCCCGCGCTAGCCGCACCGCGCCGACAAACAACTCAGCCATCCTCAAAAGAATCGTGCCTGTAGTATAGTCGGCCTACCAAGCAACGGAAAGACAGCCCCCACAACCTGCCGGCTACCTGCAGAGAACGTATTAACGCTGTCTCAGAACCCGGAGAAGCACTGTTTCCGGGAATGCGAAGCTTCCGCTGAGCCTCCTGTTTTATTGGCTAAAACGGCTCGGCAGGGGCCTCGCCCGCCCGTTTCGGGAGAAAGCCTAGGGCTTGGCTGATCGCCCCCGCGGCAGTGGCTTGCAATAAGACAATGCCAATAGGGCATAGGCCGTGACCAGGTTGGGGTCCCCTTCCAGCCATCGATCGGCCGGGTTGACCCAGGCGCCATCCGGGCGCTGTAAACGGCTCAGTGTCTGCACCAATTCCGCCCGCCAGTCGTGCCTCTTGCCGTGTGCATCAACAACGGTTGCCAATCCCATTGCATCAAGCGACTTGGCAAACACATGGTAATAGTA
>JAJSAJ010000243.1 GCA_024274855.1 Planctomycetota bacterium
GAATCCGTCCCCATGCGGTTCACACTCAAGAAAGAACGCTGGTACGCGTGCGAATTCATTGGAGATGAATTCGACGAGGATCGCTGTTCCTATTCCGCCATCAAGGTCCATTGGGTCGAAGCACAACACCGTGGTAATCGGACATTCAGACTTGCCTTTTACCACGCGAACTATCCCGAAGGTGTTCGTGAGAAGGTGTATGAGCTGATGACTCTTGAACGTGGCCGGACCTTCATTTTGGCAAAGAGCATCGCCCATGATCCTCCCCGCATTCTGCAAATCTACGACATTGACGCCGCGTGGATTCAGAGGCATTTCACGGTGGAGTCCATCCAGTCGGAAGATATCCAGTGGTGGCTTGACAGGCATGCATAATCGCCGAATTCACGGGCTCCGTTGAGAGGAAGGTGGCGGCAAAACCACCTCGTAAGTCACAATTCTCCGCCTACAATAGCGGCACATCTTCCTCCTGCGGAGACGTCCGTCGCGCAGCGGTTCGGTGTGCGTGGTGTAGAAATGCCGACATCCGCACTTAGGACAGGCGATGCCCGCCTGGTCACGCTTGTTTCGCATCTGGTTCATCGTTGCTTCCTTCGCTGCAGTTCGGCGAAACTGACTCGCTGGCGTTTGGTGGGAACAACTCCGTCAGTACCAGGCAACGTCGCGCCCTGCATCGATGCGGCGACAGCACACCCGACAAGCCCATCGAACCAGTGGTTGTCGCCGCGTTCCGGTCGCATCTTCCATTCGTCAACCGTCCGACCACGTCCTTCCGTTTTCACTCGGTATTCGGCCGTCAAATGCTCCGCGAATAGCCGATGCTGGTCTGGACTGTCACCGAACAAGGAAAGACAACCGCGATCGCCCATGGTCACGGCAAGACGGGCGTGAATGAACGACTTCCAGTAGTTCGTGTCGTAGACCACATGTCGTACGGCCCGCTTGCCACGCACGTTGGGCACACGCCAATTGTGGCCCAAGCGATCGCCCGACTTGCGTTTGTACTCGGAGAACGGTTGGCTGGACGCGCCGACGAACCGTCCGTGACTCGGCATCACCACGCTGGCAAAGGCCGATTGCCGGCAGAATTGGTAGACCACATCGGTCGAACTGCCCCAGTTCGCATCGATCAGACATCTCTCGATCCGCAACGCGGCCCCGTCGTCACGCTTCCATTCCCGTGACAGCAACTGGCTGGTGAGCGTTTCAAGTCCCGCGTAGATCGAACCTTCCAGACCTGTGGATTTCGTAGCAATCGCAAGAGTGTGACGAGCGTCCCTGAGCGTGAAATACGGGCGCCGCTGATCGGGATAGGCTCCGTAGTCCACCACGTAGCCTGTGAAATCCTGTTCCCATGCTGCCACGACGTAGAACAACATCGTCGCCTGGACGTCGATGAATGCGGTCACATGGTCGACGCCGATGGGGATCACGCCACGACCGAGGCGGTTCAGCTTGCCGGCAACCTGGTCGGCCGTTAGTTCATTGCTGTCGACGTCGTCCTCCGGGAGCGGTTCGTTCTGGTACTCGGCGAAGAACGCGGCTTCATCCTGCAGCTTCAGATTCATGGCATGCTGGATCGCCGAGAGTTCGTCGTGATTGAACCGCTCGGGCCAGGCGATGACTGAGCCTTCGTCCATAGCATCCCGGTTCTGACGATAGAACTCGGTCGCCTCCTTGCCCGCATTGCCCTGCCGCATGCTCTCGGCCCGGATCTCGGCATAGCGTTGCCACATAGTTTCATTGGTCGGAAAGGAATAAACCATCTTCGTCCGTTCGCCGTTCCATT
The DNA here is from genome assembly GCA_024274855.1 of Planctomycetota bacterium. Lineage (GTDB taxonomy): Bacteria > Planctomycetota > Planctomycetia > Pirellulales > Pirellulaceae > JAJSAJ01. Next base: position 1,790 of record JAJSAJ010000243.1, read on the forward strand.
CCGGGTGCTTGGCGCGATCCAGAATGTTGTCCGCCATGTCACTCGGACGGATCACCGTGCAGGGCATGACGCCTGCGATCTTCTTGCCAGGACCGGCTAGGCCCAGTACGGCGCCTGCCAGAATGCTCTCGCGCGTCGCGCATTGCGAGAGTGATCGTGCCGATTCGTCTGTCTGTGGATCGTCCAAGACGACCAAGGCCGGGCGAACCGTGTGGCCGTCGGCTCGCTTGTATTTCATGCCACGGATGCGCCCCGTGATCCCTGCCACTTTGATAATCGCGCCGCTGGCAACGCTGTCCTCGATCGTCGGCAATACGATCTCTTTGGCCGTCCAACTGATGTGTGTCCGCCCGCCCTTGTACAGTTGGCCGCTGCATCGATTGGCGATCCCATCGAGACTTTGAATCGGATGCATCACCTCCGGGAAGTCGGCCAACAGAAGCTCGTTGCCGTCCAATTCCATCTTGATCGAATCGAGCATATCCATCGCGTGCCCTTCGTCCGAACCAACGAGGCAAACGAAGTCGCGATGACCGTAAAGCACGGCCCAGATGCAGGCACATTCACAGATGGTCGTCTTGCCCGATCCGCGCGGCATGGCCATCGCAAACAGCCCGCCGTGGATCACGGCCTGCTCGATCTTCGCGATCACTTTCAAATGGTCCGGTGACCAGGGCAGGTGAAACGTCAATGGAAAGTACGATTCGCAGAAGAACCGAAAGTCCTGCGATGCCCGTTCCTTCCGCCCTGGATCTACAACTTCCGGCAGGTCGCCGATGTCCCGTCCCGCCTGCGCGATGGCGGCGTTTCGAGCCCGAGCCCGTTCCTTCACTGCTTCGTACGGATCACCCTCCGATTCGGGACGTGGCTCATGTCGCACCTGGACGAGCCAAGCGACGTAGCGAAACAAGTCCACCGTCCGGCCGTCGCCGATCCGAAAACCGGCTCGTGTGCGATGGCGATACAGTTGCCGGTCGTTGATCACCTCGCCCAACGGCGTGGAATTCAACAACCGGCACAGTTCGCTTGGCCGAAGCTTGCGAGGGTCAATTGCCACGTCCCATCTCCCCCACGAGCCACGCGGCGTAGTGGACCAGGTTGATCGTTCCGTCCGGATTGGTCGGAGCCCCGGCGTCGAGGTCTTGCCGAAGCAAATCGACGCTTATCTGGCGTGAACCCGCAGCCGACAAGACTCGGGCCGCCTGTTCAACGGTCAGCCGGTTCGGGTCCAGCGGTGTGTTCTCTGTGGTCATCGAAGTCTCCCCTCGCCACAGCTTCGCGACTGTCGCCACACGGCGCCATGTGTCGCGATGTTCATCGATCTTCGCCTCCTTGTTGGCCTGTTTCGGAAACGCGACACGGGCCGACCTTGGGCCAGCTGTGGCGTCCCAGAAAAACATGCGAAATCTCGGCGAAAAGCTGCTTTTCCTGGCTTGAGTTGCTGCCAAATCCACGGCTCATGTGTCACACGCGAAGCGAATGACGCCTCGCCCGGCACCACGAACCACGCCAACGAAAGGACCACACGA
>JAJSAJ010000244.1 GCA_024274855.1 Planctomycetota bacterium
ATCGTCCATCATCGTCCATCATCGCCTGAACATCGCCATGAAATTGCTCCGCGTATTCTTCGCGTATTCGGCGGACTTCGGTAAGGATTGAATCGAGATCCGCCGAGCGAGACGCCAGCTAATACCGACTCCGGTTGTGCGACTGGTTAGGCGGGCCGTGGCGGTGCTGCAGCTGGTGTCGCGCAAGCGGCTTGCCACACCCGGGCGGCTGTGCACTCCGTTCCCGTCGGTGTCAATTATCGGGCTTCGCGTGGCAAGAATCAAGCAAGCAAAAGAATCACGCCAAGACGCCAAGCGCAAAGGAAGGAGTGCATTACGGCCTTTGCGCCTTGGCGATTTTGCGTGAGCCCTTCGTGGGTCGCTGAGGAGCATTGCTTGCGACGCGTGGAGCTGACAAAGCTGGCCCGCGATTAACCGGAATCGCGAGTGAACTTGTTCGGCCGCCGCAGGCGGCCAACAACGTGATGCAATCGCGTGCATCGCCTAGTTCGCCGAATCTTAGTGACTAGGTTGACGGTGAAGAGCGGGCGTCTTCGCTACCCTCAAACACGGCCAATTCTTCGTTCAGTCGTGCAATCAATTTACGAATCCCTGCCTTCGTGAACCCTTTCTCGCCAATCGGATGGTCGCGTTGCAGTTCAGCAAGCCGTGCCTGCAAGTCTCGAAGTTCAGACTGAGCTTTCTCGTATTCGACAGTCGTTGTAATCACAGCTCCACCTCCACAATGCCCTTTCGCCTCCCATCGGCTTCACGTGTCCGACCGAAGAATTCTACCCAATCATCCCAATCACGATGATCTTCCGCGGCGAAAATCTCTTCTGGCCGACTGGTGAGTAGCATCATCTCCAGTTCGACAGCCTCGATGTCACCACGGGACACTCGGTCTACAAAGTCGTCGGCAAGCCAAACAACGGCATCAACGTCATTCGGGTCCGGCTTCGCAGTAACGAAACTGCCATCCACGAACAATCGCTTTGCGGTAACACTGCGAGCCAGCTCAACCCAGCGTCCCAATCGCAACGCCAAACGACGGCGCTGATTTGTTGAGGTACCGAATCGGAAGGTGATCTCGGCCTCGGTTGCGAGATGCAATCCTTCGGGCAGGTATCCGTCGTCACGAAGATCCGGAATCATCGTCGAAGGTGCGTCCCTTTCCTTCCGGCCGCTTGCGGACGGAAGGAACGTTTACGATCACCCGCCGCGCGGGAAGTATTGATTAAATTGGCAACGTAAATTGCGGTCGGGTGCATCGTTTGGTTCTGGCGTAATCAAGTGAGCGTAAACATTGCGTTGGTAAAATCATGCTCTTACCCGATGCCAGAATTGTGCCATTCTGATGTTTATTAAGTCACGTGCATCACTTTCCAAACGGGGAGTTTTTACGACATCGCCGCAACCAGAGCGAGGATGCACTGAACCTAAAATTATTGTATAATGGAAACGCGGTCCAAACCACCCTGAAGATGCCCCCGATGGGGCTTTGTGTAAAAACCAAGTTGTGTGCCCTGGTAGCATTTGAGAATGGCCATGAATCTAAATTTACCCAACGAAGTTAACGATTATGTGAAAGGCCTGGTGTCTCAGGGAAGGTTTGATTCTGAAGAAGCCGCCATAGTTGAAGGAATTCGCTTGTTGAGGAACCGCGAGCAACTGCGGGGTGAAATCCAAAAGGTGTCGAACAGCTAGACAATGGGCAGTGGTTCGATGAGGAAACGGTATTCGGTGAAGTAAACACGGAGATCGATGAAATCGAATCCTCACAGCAAAGAAGCTGAGTTTATGCCGAAACTTCGGTACTCTGCGGAATCGAAAGACGATTTGAAAAATATCACTCGATTCATAGCAAACGATAAACCTGTCGCGGCACGACAGTGGGTGGCCAAAAGTCGGGAGAAATGTCGCACCGTCGCACTGCATCCAGATATTGGGCGGGATACTTTTCGATAATTTCCTTCAGGCACGCCTCGGTCTCTTCGCCCGGAAAGTTGACAAGCGCCATGATCGGATGCTGAAAACGCGATCCATCCTCCGTGCGACTGATCCGGGAGCGTGCAGGATAGAAACCAGTTGAAGTGAACTGCGGAGCGCCCTGGACGCTGCTATGCGTTTTCTTTGTCCCACACGCTTCAAACTTCAATTATTCTACCCGGCCGGTGCGGCTGTTGGAAGCGTCTGCAGGCCCAATACTCTTCGGGCCAACGCCAGTTTCTTACGCCGGTGGCAGTTGGCCATTATGCCGAAAGGGCGGACGCGCATGAAGCCTCTGGGCAAAACGTCAAGTCGCTGCCCGAAGTGATCACTCGCTCCCAAGTGCTGCGGATCGTGGGCGCCGCGAACACGCAGCCGATGGCTGTCTACTTCTGGACCGTTTACTCACTTGGCCTGCGGATGCAGGAAGGACTCAACCTGCAAGTCGGTGACATCGATTTCGAACGCATGATGGTTCACGTGCATCGCGGCAAGGGGGCCAAGGATCGTTACGTTCCACTGCCAACCTCGACGCTCGATTTGCTGAGGCAATACTGGATCACGCACCGGCACCGACGATTATTATTCCCCGCAGATGGGTGAGCGCACAAGCTCTCCAACAAAAACGGCCGATCGACGGCCACCACACCGACGAATCCCACGGCAGTGCAGGGAGCGATCAAGAAGATTACCAAGCAGATCGACTTCGGAAAGAAGGTCAGCCTACATACGCTGAAAGGCAGACCAGTCCGTGTAGGTCTTGCCGAGATCGGCATACGGCTGATCGAATACACGATAGTACGCGAATACGCCAAATGCATGTTGATCAACCATTCCGACGCCATTCGAGAACGGGCTGTTGTCCGGCTGCCCGGTCCAGTGTCGGTTGTATGAGAAGATGGCGATTGCCGCGCAGACGCTTGGAATTGCCACACGTAGGGCATGGCCATATCGTAGCAACCTGAACGACAGGACAACAAGATGCGAAAACGAGAATATTCCGAGCGCCGCTGCAAATATCGTGTCGTTGGACGAGAAGATGAAAACTAAGATAAGGAATGCTATGGGGAATGCGAAAACGGCGAGTGTGTTGAGCAGCAAGAAGATAGGCAACGTTTGAGGTGACCGAGCCGCGGCGAACGACATTGATTTCAAAAAACCGCGCTGCCAGCGACTCCGTGTGCACCGATTTGTTGGGCGGTGTTTCCCCTCACAAGCCAATTGACCTTTCCACGTATTCACGCCAGTGTGATCACTGCTCCGTTACGCGTTTTGACCAATACTCTAGGAAGGCCGCGGTTAGCGGCCCAGTCGGACGTGACCCGTCGCGATGCTCTGAAACGGTGTGTCCGAAATAATGTGCGATCCAGCCGTCGACACGTTTAGTGGCCCCATCGACAAACTTGTCGAGGTCGGCGACCGAGCAGTTCATTGGAAACGTCTCCTCGATCACCAGCGGCTTTCCCAAATCGTAAACGGCGAGGGCGTCGAGTTCTTCTTGCAGACGATTGGATTTGGGATAAACATGAATGCTGACGAAGTCCAGCCGACGGATGACCTGAGGGGAATAAAAGACAGGCTTCGCCTTAGGCCAGACGAAGGCCCATGGAATCACTCCCACGGTCGTGAGTGTCTCTTTGTCGTGCTCGCGGATGGTTTCCACAAGTAATCTCACCCAGGCCTCGGCGATGTCCTTTGTTTCGCGTCCGTCAGGACGGTTGCTGATCCTCTGCACGAAGTGGAATCCTTCAAGTTCGCCCCCAACCCACGGATGATCTTCTGCGCCGGGTTTACTGATGACCGGCTCATTCATCAGGTCATAGCAAAAGACGACCGAATCGCCGGTGCATGCTTTGGCCACCGAGGCCCAGAACACTGCCTGAGCCTTCCAGCGGTAGGCTTCGGAGAGCTTGTCGTACCAAGTCGGGATCTGCTGAATGCGGTAGCAGTTCAGGCCAGTGAGGTCGAGGTACAAACCAGTCGAGCGCGCAAGTTTCAGAAGGCGATTCAAACGGGCAAGTTGCTCGAAATCGGGCTGGTCAGCCGCCTTCATGTATGTTTCGAATTGAAGGTGCCACCGGACCACGTTGGCCCCGAGTTTCCGCATCTCGCGGAAGTCTTTCTCGATACGACGCCAACCAGCATCGGTTTCCCAATCGTCTTCCGCGAGCCTCTTGAACTGCCCGAGATAATTGAATCCCCACGGGACGAATGGGTGGTTGGTCTCGGCCAGAACGAACCCCGCGCCGTCGTCCGAAACGCGAACACGCGGCATCTCCCGGCTCGAAGGCTCGACACCATAAGCCTCCCTTCCCCCGACGAGCAGGATCAGTAGTGCAACCGCTGCCGCCAAGGCGACCGGCGGTTGATTCGATCGCGCATTCATTCCGTTACGAAATCTCATTGGGAGTCCTCGCCGTGATCTGGTTTTGGACACACTGCGTCCGCCTAACGGCGGCGATCACGCGGCGGGGAGTTGACGTACCACTCCGAAAAGCTAATTACCGCTCGCGCGCATCGTTTGGTTCGGCAATGTTGTGTGGAGCGATCAGGCTACTTCTAATTCGTTGTCCAGCTCCTCGAGGTCTTTTCCCGTGGCTTCGGCATACAATACATCTGGGCAGAAATCGACTCCATTGGGCCAAACCAGTGTACCGGCTTCTCGGTCAACCGCGACTTGAGCAAAGACGTCGATGCTCTCGAGAGATACAAATACCCCGCCGCGCCCAACGATCCGTTTTCGAAAATCGAGACTTGCGACGGTGCCGTCCGAAAAGCTGATCTCAAGTTGGTAGTCGCTAATGTGGCGAACGCCAGACACTCGTGGAAACATCATATTGGCTCCTAGTCCAGAGGATCAATTTGTTGGGGCGCTTCGTCATTGTGCAGCCGCTCCCAGTTGTCGAGCAACTCATGTTGGTGCGTCGCCGCCCACTCCAATACCATCCCGAGCGCACGTCGTGGAAACCGTCCACGTAGGACGGCGAGTGGATCAATGCCAAATTCGGCCTCCGAGCCAGCATAGATCGCGTGAAAATGTGGTGGAATATGATCGTCGAAGTACATACGAATTGAGATCCCAAAAAAGCGGCTTACTTCTGGCATATTCGTCAAGCTCCGTCCGTGGGAATAGCCTTATTTCTCTTTGTGCCGGGTAGCACGCCTGACCACGATCCGATAATCGCCACCGCGACCGCCCCGAGGAATATCATAAGCCGGTACGCTGAAACTGCAGCCGTGCCGGCCTGTGCGCCTGCCATAGACGCATTTTCGGGGTCCGTCGCTCCGGCGCTGGCACCGGCAACAGCGCCGACAAGAAAACACGCAACGAAGTACAAGACGACAGACCAAACGATCCCAAGGATTATTGTCTTAACCATTTCCATTTCCTAGGCTAGGTGCCGAACGGCCCGCGATTGAGCGGAGTCGCGAGCGAACTCGTTCGGCGAAGCGATTACCGCTCCAATCGTTTGTTCAAGTAAACCGCTATCGCGGCGGGGTTTGTCGGAACCTTAAGTCATTGTAGCCGATCGATTTGCGGCCGGTCAACGTTTGCGAGGGCATCTTTTCCTTGTTGTTTCTTCACTCACTTCAACAAGGAGCTTTCTGATGCCACATTCTCCTTACTTCACTGGTCCACTCTATACGCGCATGGCCGAAGATCTACATCTGGGGGGCATGAGCCAACGGACTCATGATGGCTATCTGCGGGCCGTGCGGAAACTGGCCGACTTCTGCCAGACCGCACCCGACGAGATCACCGAGGACGTAACCGTTCACGGCGAGAGTGCGTGGAGGGGCATTTTTCATTTTTCACTTATCATTTTTCAGTGGAAAGAGTATGACGCCGCATCGCTGGCTCTCTAGATGACAAATGAGTAATGTCAAATGACTAATGATAAATCGGGGAACGTTCCGGTGCTAACGCGATGGCAGACGAAAACCCCGTGAACGACTACCCGATGACCAACTCCGCCGCTTCTTTCTGCACATGAAGAATGAGCTGCATTACGCTCACGGAACCCTACGCGTGGCCTTCTCGGGGATCAAGTTCTTCTACACGCGAACCTGCAAACGCCAGTGGCAGACACTCCGCCAGATGAAGCTGCAAAACGTCAAGTCGCTGCCCGAAGTGATCACTCGCTCCCAAGTGCTGCGGATCGTGCGCGCCGCGAACACGCAGCGGATGACTGTCTACTTCTGGACCGTCCAAAATCCAAGATTGGGATAGATGCTGTTAAGCATCCAGACGACGCCAGCAATGAACAATGGGATAAATGGAATGCCTGGGAAGATCGCAGCACCGGCGTTTGGTTCGCGATTGTTCTCGACGTGACGGATCTTCCCGTTGGTGACTTCGATGGCAAAGCCGAGAAAAGTGAAGATCACCGAGAGGACGACAACAATCACGTTGGTCATTGCGATTCGTCTCGGTCAGGATAGAAACCAGTTGAAGTGAACTGCGGAGCGCCTTGGACGCTGCTATGCGTTTTCTTTGTCCCACACGCTTCGAACTTCAATTATTCTACCCGACCGGACGGGGGGCTGGGAAGCTTCCGAATCGAGCATTCGGACGAGTGATGAGCAAGAAGTGGCCACGCAGGCCCATAAGATGCATGAGCTTGAGGGCCATGGATGCGAAAAATGGCCGTCACAGTAACGTGTGGATGCAAGTCCAAGCGTTGACCCCAGGTGTGCAGCACCATCCAGCCGCCGATCTCCGCGCCCAGATGCTCCGGCGAGGCGCCGATCTCCAGCAAGGTCTGGCGCACGGCCCGAACCAGCAAGTTGTAGTAGGTCCTTGGGTGCGCCAGGGCCAGCGCGTGGAGTGCGTCCGGCACGGTAAAGACCACGGTAAAGACCACGTGAAAGCACCCGACGGGCAAGAGTTCGGCCTGCCTCGCTTCGAGCCACGCTGCCCGCTTGCCACCCTGGCACGTCGGACAATGCCGATCATTGCACGAGTTCTAGAGAATCACCTGAGCGTTGTCCCGTAAAGAAAGCGTAGAGCGCAAACCGACTGGTTAGGCGGGCCGTGGCGGTGCTGCAGCTGGCGTCGCGCAAGCGGCTTGCCACACCCGGGCGGCTGTGCACTCCGTTCCCGTCGGTGTCAATTATCGGGCCTCGCCTGGCAAGAATCAAGCAAGCAAAAGAATCACGCAAAGGCGCAAAGGAAGGAGTGTATTACGGCCTTTGCGTCTTGGCGGTTTTGCGTGAGGCCTTCGTGGGACGCTGAGGAGCATTGCTTGCGACGCGTGGAGCTGACAAAGCTGGCCCGCGATTAACCGGAATCGCGAGCGAACTTGTTCGGCGGTTGGTTCGTCGCCATTCGGTCATTGAGCCGCATGAAGCATGCAACTCGGAACACAGCTTACGTATTATTCACAACGCCATTCGTATCGGATTCGATGCAGACGGGGACGAACTTGGCCCAACGCACCGCGAGAAGTGAACACGTGGCAGCAGTCATGGTGCCCAACCCGTAACCCAAAGCCCATTTCACTTCGTCGCCAATTTCCTTCGGTCCGACCGTAACCATGAGCAGCGTCGATGCAGGTACAGTTAGCAGCCATGTCCGCCAGTAGGCTAACCGCCGAGCAGAATTCAATAAACCGAATTGGGTCAGCACAACAAGAGCCTCGGGAATCAGGAAGAACCAGCCAAAGAAGGCCAACAGCGGAGACCCCAGAAAGCCGGTCAGGCCACCCACTACGCCGAACAAGCACGCACTGCCGATTAGGTGCGTCATTGCGGTGAGCAGCGTGATGGTGAGAAAGGCTTTCATAGACCCTGACGCGTCATTGCGGTCGTCACTCTGTGTCTGTTAGCGACGAACGACCAGCGTAACCGGGCGGCGGAACACCAGGAAACGGTCCGAATCACCGAAAACCGTTCCAGCAGTGTGACTGTTGAATCGCCGAAAATCTAGCCGCTCCGGTTGAGCGACTTGTTATCCGCGGTCTTCGAGCATGGCATCAAGTTCGGAGTGCATTTCAGTATGAACCAGGCACCAGTTTGGGCAACCGCGAAGTCTCTGTATGAATTCTACGCGAAACGATGAACCGAGTGCACCGTGAACAGGAAGATCGTTGTTGATTCGGGCACAGTCGGCAGAAATGTTCCACGCCAGGAACGTTTCCCAATCAATCGGAAATAAGGCAGATCGATGTGAATCATTGCGGACATATACAACCGGCACTAGGCCACCCCACAAACTGTTGCAATCGTCGGATTTCCATTCATCCTGTGCTGGATGCCATGCAGCCCAAGGTTCATCGGTGTCGTAGTTTGCGCGATCTAACATCTGTGCAGGATCTGCTTCGGCGGTGACACGTTCGGCGAATTCGGATAATCGCAAAGCAGTTGCACGAATCTGTCGTTGCCAGCGAAGTCGATGCGCGATGTATATCCATGGAATCGGCGCGATCGATGCGGTGAGCATGCCCAATAAGATGATCACTTGAAGCGCAGGCGTTATCCCGCATGGGTTCACAACATAGATTCGATAGGACAGAATGCCGGTCAAGACAGTCAGCGAACAGAGAATGGCCAATCGCCACCCATACGTAAACACATGTGTCCATCGTTGCCCGCTTTCGAACCAGACGTAGTGGAAGTTCTTGCCGAAGAGATCGAAGATGTAGATCGTCTCGGTGTCCTTCGCGATCCACAACATCGCAAGAAGTATTAGCAGAACGTAGGCAACGAGTAGGCTCATCAATGCCTCAGGTTGAGCGGATAACGTGATGCAACCGATTTGTTCGCCGCCGTTTCACATCGTTGCGGCTTGTTTCTTCGCGATCTCTTTGATGCAGTTGTCAATGTAGTTTGCCTGTTCAGGCCAACGAGCAGCGGCCGATCGATAAAGCGCAATGGCGGCGTCCCATTCGCCATTTCTGTCGAGCGTGGAAGCCGCAGCAATCGCGTCGTCAGCGTTGTCATACTCGTTGGGGGATTGGGATTGTTCGGGTGTGCCGGCAAACGCCTCCTGGATTTGTTGGCGTCGGAGTAGCACAAGCACCCAGATTCCGATAGGAAGTGTCAAACCGAAACACGGGCCGAGCACCGGAATCATCATGCAGCAAGCCGCGGCCACAGACATGGCGTAGCGTCTACGTTGGAGCATCGACACAGCACCGGCCAGCCCCAATCCGGGAAGAACCATGAACATCCCAGTGAATCCTAGAATCTGAATCAGTGGCGGTGCGTTTGGGTGACCGTATGGCAAGGATACAATCAACGTGAGTAGCCAAAGTGCGAGCGAAGCGCCACAACACGCAATCGCGATCCCAGCGGGGATGTTGAGGTTCGAAGGTTCAGATGTCGGTTGCGCGGGAACCCGATTCGATGCATATGGATTTGCGATTTCCTGTGAAGCAGCGTTGGGGTGTGAATCGTGGGCCATATCGAATTTGCGGTTGTAGTCAATGGACTGAAGGCGGCGAACGTGATGCAATCCGCTGGTTATTGTGCTTTCTTGAATTCGCCGACTTTCCGCTTGTAGCTAAAACGCGAGCGCACGTATTCAAACCCCAGCGATTCCAGCCACGGCGTGATCGTGTCTTCAAACTCGCGTCGCACGATTTCTTTGGGTGTCATCTTGTCAGCGAAAACCAGTTGAAGTGAACTGCGGAGCGCCCTGGACGCTGCTATGCGTTTTCTTTGTCCCACGCGCTTCGGACGTCAATCATTCTACCCGACCGGGCGGGGGGCTGACAAGCTTCAGAATGGGGCATTCGGACGGGCGATGAGCAAGAAGTGGTCACACAGACCCATAAAATGCGTGAGCTTGAGGGCCATAGATGCGAAAAATGGCCGTCACAGTAACGTGGGGCCGTGCAGGCGCGCAGCGCCGACGCGACGCCTGGTCGACGTCGGCCGGAGAGAGTCAATTGGTGACGGAAACAGGCATGCGGAATCATGAGCTATCGAAGGGTTGGGGCTCGTAGGTCCGGGCCACGAGTTCCGAGACGCGCGGCCGACACGCACATAATCCTTGTAGCTAAACGCCACCTTTCCGTCGTCGATTGACTCGATGCGGTTATTGGAAATCGCAATCCGGTAGGTGTAGCGAGCCAGGTACTTCAGGACCACTTCGGGACCGGCTTCAGGCGGTTCGGCCCAGACAACCCATGAGAGGTTGTGGAACGGAGCCAGGAATTCGGTGAAGCGGTCCGCGTCGTCCAGGCGGGACTGCCCGCCGGTCATTCGCAATTCACCCTTGGCGTGGGCTCGCTTCAAGAGCTCCAGCAGCTTGCCACGGAATTTCCCGCTTAGTACCCGCACCGGCAAAAAGAAGCCACGCGGGCAAGAGATCCACCGGTCGCCTGTCGGCGAGAGCCCGCCGCCAGGAACAATCACATGAACGTGTGGATGCAGGTCCAAGCGTTGACCCCAGGTGTGCAGCACCATCCAGCCGCCGATCTCTGCGCCCAGATGCTCCGGCGAGGCGCCGATCTCCAGCAAGGTCTCGCGCACGGCCCGAAACAGCAAGTTGTAGTAGATCCTTGGGTGCGCCAGGGCCAGCGGGTGGAGCGCGTCCGGCACGGTAAAGACCACGTGAAAGTACTCGACAGGCAAGAGCTCGGCCTGCCTCGCTTCGAGCCACGCTGCCCGCTTGCCACCCTGGCACGTCGGACAATGCCGATCATTGCACGAGTTATAGAGAATCACCCGCGCGGTTGGAAACGCAATACGTCGCCACCGCGCAGCGGTTTAGTTCAACTTGTTATTCAAAGGAAGTCGTGATATTCAGGATCACGATATTACTGGAATTGTCTCAGGCAAGCCGCTTGATGTCAACATGATCGTGATATATATTCGGAATACTGGGTATTAGGATATTCATGGAATACTAATCAATTGGGCTCGGACGTACCGTGACACGCGCGCAAACAGCCAACGATCGACAGCCGAAACTGCTGGACCAGGTGCGCCATAAGGCCCGCCTTCTGCACCTCGCTTGGCGTACTGAAAATGCCTATGTCCAGTGGATCGAGCGATTTCTACGCTTTCACCACGATCGTGGCGGCCAGTGTCGGCATCCGTCCGAAATGCGTAACGAGGAAATCGACATCTTCCTCACCTATCTGGCGGTCGATCGCCATGTGGCTGCCAGTACCCAAGACCAGACGCTCTCGGCGATTCGGTGTGCCAGCGCTACCAACGACCTATCATCCCCGATTTGCTCGAAGTCGTGATGTCCAACGAAACCGTTACCAGAAAGCGAGAAAGTCGTGCTCCACCGCGAACTGGGGAAACAAATGCCGGGCTGGGTGCTGCTGATTGGATTGGCCGTGACATCGAGCAATGCATGGGGACAAGTGCGAGTTGGACTTGAAAGTCACTTTGTTCGGTTTGGCGACCGCGATCTGATCCTTGTGGGCGATAGCGGAACACAGTGCGTGATGCAGAACCTGAATGTTGACTACCGCAAGTGGATTGACGATTGCAGTGCGGCCGGACTCAATGCGATTCACATCTGGTCATTCATGGCACCGCGGCAGACGCGCGACGGGAAGGTCGTCGAACAACGGTACGGCTATGTTTATCCGGGCGTCACGCCGTGGGCGCGGCACCACGACGGACCGCTGGCCCGCGATGGCCTGCCGCAATGGAACTTGCGAGAATTCGACGAGGGAAATGATCCGAACCGCCACTATTGGCCTCGGCTGCGCGACCTTTGTCGCTATGCGAAACAGAAGAAGCTGCTGGTCGGGATCACCGTCTTCTTTGGCTGGCCCAAGCACCAATCCGATTGGGCCTATCATCCGCTGAACGTTGCCAACGGCGGTCATCTGTCGGACTATCGTCCAATAATCGAAGTGGTTCAGCGGATTGCGAAACCGGAAGCGGAAGTGCTTGACCAACAGTGGTCCGACGCGTGGGACGATGGGATGAAGACGCAATGGATTTGGGAACGGTTCGCCGATAAATTGCTCAAAGAGACACTTCCATTTGGCAACACGTTTTACATCTTCATGGACGAACGCAGCTATTCCGAAGGAAACTGTGGCGATCACTTCGCCATGTTTTTCCAGCAGCGACATGCGTTTTGGATCGACGGTCAACTCCGCCGTGCGCGGATTGATGGCGTGGTCGACGGTCACGGCCCGGGGCGCCACATCAACCGGGCCGCCCGTCAGTCCTTCCAGCGCCGGCCACGCCGTCCGTTCTTTGAGTTCGAATTACCACCCTATCGGGGTGCGGCCGTGCGCCACAACTTGTACGCATGCCTGCTGGGCGGTGGCCACTATGTTTTTCACAACGATGCCGAGCAGGAAACCGTGACGACCGGCATCATGTGCTATGACGCGAACGTCGAGAATAGCCGCCGCGATGCTGTGGGCCGGCGCCACCGCTGGTTGGGAATCGCCTGCCGCCTGATGAATAGACGCTTGACGTGTCGGTCGACCATGGCGCCGAAAAATGAAGTCCTTCGCGGCAGCGACGGCTACTGCCTGGCCGCGTCGGGATCGGAGTATGTGGTCTACGTCAAGTCCGGTGGCCGGATGACCCTGCGGCTCGAGGGTACCGCCGAGCAGTATCAAGCGATGTTGATCAACCCTCGCAGTGGCAAGCAGTGCGACGCCAAACGCACATCGCGAGGAAACGAAATGCACATCGTGTTGCCAGATAATGCGGATTGGGTCGTCTTGATCCAACGTCGGTAAGTGAAGTGGCGGCCGTTGACACCATGTTCCTGCCTGGAAAACAAAACGCAACCTGTTCGTCCTGCCTATCTGCCATCAGGAATGGCACGGCTCTCCGTTTCTTGCCCGAAGAAGATGCCAGCCTACTTCTGACAGTAGCATACCTTCCACGGCAAGGTGGGAGATTGTGGGCGCCAAGGCCGCTTTTCGGACAAGCGGGATCAGGTTCACGGTTTTCTCCGAAAGAAAGATTCGCAGGTCCTCGAGTATGCTTGAGTTACTCAAAAGGTAACCGTTCACGGAATGTAGTCGGTTCGCTTCCAAGGGGTCAGACCCATTGTCGGCGACAAAATGCGTTTGCGTAAATGAACGCTTTCTCCGCCGAAAATTGCGTCAGACCCCAGTGGCGTGAACGACTACCTCAAAAATTTTATTCATTTGGCGTGAAAGGACAAGCTTGACCGCAAGCAGTTGGCACGCGTCACGGTAAGATGTGCCGGTTATAGCGATTTTGCGTTCGGCTGCGCGGCGGTATCATCTGGCTAGTCGGCATAACCGTTAGGCGAAGGTAACGATAGTGCCGATAAATCAGGTGGTAGTACTTATTCCGTCGTACGAGCCTGCACACCGGTTTGCTCTGGAGTTACCAGTTCTCGTCGTCTCCTCCAGATGCGCGGCTCCACAGAAGTAAATGCCTGATGTCTGCTCGAAAAAGTCCGTCTACCCTGACCGTCGTTCTTCTATTGGGTATGGTGTTCGGATCCAGGTGGGCGCCGACATTGCTGGCACAAACGCCGAGCGATACGGACCAGTCGAAGATCATGGTCAAGGACTTACTTCTGCGAGTGCATACGCTGGAGAACGAGCTCCGCGACGTCCGTCAGCGGCAGGAGGCGATGATCAATCCGTTGCCGACAGCCACCTTTGATTTCGTAAGCGATCAGAACGCAACCACCGAGACCAACGGCTCCCAGGCACAAAACCAAACCACAGACCAACTAAGACCCGAGTGCGGCGGAGAGTCGTGCGGCTGCCATGGTAGGTGCTATTCGTGCCAAGTCCCGTTAACGGAAGCTCCCTGCATCGACTGCCCGCGTGTGTCCACGCTCAGGCCCTTCAACAACTTGCATTTTTTCGGGGCCATGAAGTTGGACATGATATTTAGCGACCCCCGTCCACTCTCTCCCGGCTCTCCTTTCTTTCTATCAAGCGGATCGATTTCGGGACGTGCGCAAAATATCGTGAGTATCCACGCTCGGCAGAGTACGCTGGCAGCCGCATTTACCGGGCCCCAGTTTGGCGGTCTGCAATCGGGCGGCACAATCATTACACTATTCTTCAACGACAGCGTGGTAGCCGATCAGTATGGCATCCTGCCCCTGCAAGCTTTTGGTGAGTTGAAGAATGAGGATTGGCGGTTTGCCGCGGGTCTGCAATTCGATGTATTCAGCCCCGGTATTCCGACCGTCTTGCCTTTCTCTGCGTTGGCCGCATCAGGCAACACGGGCAATTCCTTTCGAGGTCAGTTGCGACTTGAGCGATTTCTACGTCCGTCCAACAAGGTTCAATGGACCATCCAAGCCGCTGTTAGCGATCCGATCAACTCGACAATCGACCCGACTTTCCGTATCAGAGAGGACAATGGCTGGCCCAATGTCGAGGCACGCATCGCACTCGGATTGGGAGGTATCGAGGGCGCCGGGTTGGCCGCAAGACGTCCGTTTGAATTGGGCGTTTCCGGAGTCGTTGGACAACTGCGTACAACCGACCCCGTGACCGATACACGAGTAGTCGCCGATGTGTGGGGGCTGAGCACCGACTTTCGCTGGAAACTCACCGATTGCTGGGGAATCGCGGGCGAGGCGTTCACAGGCCAAACACTCGGCACGTATAACGGCGGCATACTCCAGAACATCAATCTCGACACGTTGGCCGGAATACGATCGTCCGGCGGATGGATCGAAACATTCCTCTATTGGACACCGCAGCTGCACAGTCATCTCGGCTATGGAATCGATGATCCGATCGACCGCGACATTGCCGACAAACCTCTCGCGTTCGGGCGAACGTCCAACAGCACGTTCTTCGGGAACCTGCTTTGGGACGTGACCCAGGTCTTCCGCGTGGGTTTCGAAGTCACCTGGCGGGACACACATTACAAGGCACTCCCCGACGACGAAGGGGTGGCCTTCCAGACCCAGTTCCAGTGGGCGTTTTGATCGGCTTTGCCTGGAGGATATTGCTGCGTGTGGGCACTTGTGGCCTGTCGACACGCAAGCCATCTCTGTTGGTTGTTCCAGCAAGGTGCTCACACGACCGTAAATCGGGAACAACAAGGACAGGAAACGGCGATCTGTACTGTTTTTCGCGACAAACGGGCGTGTCAGGGAAGGGCGTGACCAGTTTTTCGGACCAGCTTCGTCAGGCGAGAAAACAGGCTTGGCGATATCGGCCGGGTTCGCGCGACGGAAAAGAATATGGAATCCGGAGCATACGCTGCGCACCCGCGGGCAGCTCACTTGATGGTGCACGCCACGTTTCTGCCCGGAAAGCAAAATGCAACTTGTCTGTTCCGCCGTAGCCATTCACGCCGCTGGGGTCTGACGCAATTTTCGGCGGAGAAAGCGTTTCTTTACGCGAACACATTTTGTCGCCGAAAATGGGTCTGACCCCTTGGAAGCGAGCCGGCGGCCTACATTCCGTGAACGGTTACGTTCCGCCTCTCTCCGGTCAAGAATAGGACGGCTCCGGCAGTGACCGTTAGCGGAGCCAACGGGAGTGAAAAGTATCGACGCTGGTTGATGTTACGGACCGGCAAATCAATTGTTGTCGCGTTTACTGGGGGACGTTGCGTCGGTCCCGGTCCCCCACGGGCTTGTCCTGTCGGAACCAAAGTCGCTCAAGCCACAGGGCAGCCGAGCGCACGATCCTCCTTAGCTGCGAGACTGATTCACCCATGGGGGTCTGTACGCGGAAGAGTGCGACAGTTATTGATTGGCGAATCCTTACGGCTCAGCAGGAGCTTTGCCCTCCCGTGTAAATATGCGCGGCGCGCATGGTGGGCCGCGTTACGATCAAGGCCTACGGCTCCTTTCTTGCTCGGTAGCCACATCAGTCCGCCGTTGTACCGAGGGCCCGTTTGTCGTTGGCCAGGATCGCTTGTTCTTCTTGCTCGGGAGTCGCCAGCTCGTAGAGGACGTTGCGTTGTCGGGGCGTGAACCCGAGCTGCGTGATGGCGTCCCGGATCTGGCGCAGTGTCAGAAAATGAACCGTGCCCGCTTCGGCAACGACGTTTTCTTCCAGCATCAGGCTGCCCATGTCGTTCGCGCCGAACAGCATCGCCAGCTGTCCGATTTTCAAACCCTGTGTTACCCAGCTTGCCTGCAGATTGGGGATGTTATCAAGGTACAGCCGTGCGACGGCCAACGTCTTCAGGTATTCGAATGGGCTGGCGTGAGGAATGTCCGCCATGGCCGTGTTTGTTGGTTGAAATGTCCAGCAGATGAATGCCGTGAAACCACGTGTCTCGTCTTGTAACTGGCGCAATCGGTCGAAATGTTCGATCCGCTCGGCAAGCGTCTCGACGTGGCCGAACATCATGGTCGCCGAGCTGCGTCCGCCTAGCTTGTGCCATGCTCGCATTACATTCAACCAATCGTCGGTCATCACTTTGCCTCGCGTAATCGCTTTGCGAACGCGATCGACAAGGATTTCGGCACCGCCACCTGGGATGCTGCCCAAGCCGGCCTCTCGCAGCCGGGACAAGACCGTGGAAAGAGGCTGTTTCGAAAGTTTCGAGAAGTGATGGATTTCCGGCGGGCTGAAACCATGTATGTTCACTTGTGGAAAACGCTGTTTGATGTGGTCGAGCAACTGCTCGTACCACGAAAGCGGAAGTGTTGGATGCAGCCCGCCTTGGAGCAGTATCTGATTGCCGCCCAGTTCAACGGTCTCCTCAATTTTCCGGAAGAGTTCGTCGCGCGATAGGACATAGCCGTCGCCACTTTGGGGTGATCGATAGAAGGCACAGAAATCGCACGACGCACTGCAGATGTTTGTGTAGTTGATGTTCCGATCGATGTTGTATGTACGGTATGGCTCGGGGTGAAGACGCCGCGTGACCTGCTCGGCGGCATGTCCGAGCGCCGTAAGATCATGCGAGCGGAGCAGCTGGAGCCCTTCTTCGCGGGAAAGTCGTTCTCCCGATACGGCTTTGTTGAGAATTTGCGCGATCATGAGGTTGGCAATCCAAAGGTCTTGAAACCGATTGCGGCGGGAACGAGCCCAAGTGCCGTCGCCCGGTTGTGAAAGAGCCGAAGCCCTTCCTGTTCTTCCGGACCAAAAAAGAAATGTAAGTTGTTGCACAAATAAGACTGGCAGGCGTCCGTGGTCAATCCGACATCGGCGGCGCCATCATGTGCAATCTCTTTCAGCTGCGTGAGTCCTCTATCTCGGGCGGTTGCGAGTGTTTGACCAACACGCTCGATGTCGACTCCCGGGCGCGCTGCCCAAAGTGCGAAAACGAACGGCAATCCGGACCATTGCCACCAATGTTGGCCCAGGTCCCACTGGTCGACAAAGCCGGCGGCAGGTGGTGAAATGGCACGGTCACCAATCAGCAGCACCGCGTCTGCCGATATATCCTCAAGTCGCCCGCCAATCGGCAGTGACTCAAGTTCAGGCCGTATACCAAAACGTTCGTCGAGCAAGATCCGGGCCAACGCGATGCTGGTGCGTGAGCCTTCATCCAATGCCATGCTGCGAATCGACCCGATTGCGACCCGACTGAGTAGCTTGACACTCAGCACCGGACCGCGACACGCAATGCACGCATCGTAAACGATCGTGTATTCGGGGTGTCGGAGATACTCAATCGATGGAATCAAAGCCACATCGAGTCGGCCAGCTTCTAGCTGATCCGCGAGTCGACTTGGCAGATCGAGAATCAATTGAGCATGCGGGGCCACTTGGCTGAGTTGGAAGATCAACGGCCGGCTGTTCAGGTACGAAACCGCTCCGATTCGAAGTGTGTGCTGATCGGTTGATTCTGATTTCACTCAGCAGCTCCCCGCCTGCTCTAGCCGTGATTCGACAATTCGTGATCCGCTGTGCTACAAATCTCAACGATCGTTACATTCTCAACAAGGTCGAGGGACCCGATTATAGAGACCACGACAGTTGCCAGTAAGTGGAGTCGGGCGAGGACACTGAGGCGCCCGGTCCGCGCTGTACGCACGACGCGGCTTGTTTGCCGGCGGTGCCAGTCCTTCCGATTCCGAATTTCGATCGTCTGGCTACCAGTCGGCGGAATCGTCGTGAATGTTCAGGGCCTGCCAGCACGCAGGTAGAGGGGCCTGGACGAAACAAGACTCGCGGGTCATGGGGTGCCGGAAGGAAATACTGCGTGCATGCAGCGCGATCCATCGAGCGCGTGGGTCGTCACAAACGGGGCCAAATGGGGCAGTCGCCTGGTACTGGTGATCTCCCACGACGGGATGCTGTCGGGATGCGGCCTGAATACGGATCTGGTGAGTGCGTCCGGTCTCCAGCTGAATCTCGACCCACGTATGCGACTCGGCATGCCGAAGAACCCGGTATTGCAGAATGGCGATTCGGCCTTCGGGATGGGTTGCCTCGACGATTTCCGCTCGGGCGACGTCCGGAACTTTGCGGACATAGTCAACCCACTCGCCCCGGTCGGGATCGACGTGACCTTCCAGCAATGCCCAATACGTTTTTTTGATCAACCGCCCAGAGAACTGCTCGGCCAGGCGGCGTGCCGCGCGCACGTGCCGCGCCGTCAGCAGGACTCCAGAAACGGGGCGGTCCAGCCGATGCGGCATTCCCAGATAGACTCGGCCTGGCTTCGCATCGCGCTGTTTCAGGTAGCGTTTGATGCGGGTTTCGAGGCTATCGATTGCCGGCGGCGCCTGCGTCAATAGACCACCCGGTTTCAAAATGGCCAGGCAAGGGCCTTGTTCGTACAGGATGTCGAACCCATCGGGGTGGGTGTGG
>JAJSAJ010000245.1 GCA_024274855.1 Planctomycetota bacterium
CCGCAACACGTTGGGCGTTGGCCCTTGCGAGTACATTTTGGACGTGGAAGGCCAAAAGCAGCAGTATAAAGGCCGAGCGACATGCGCGACGCGCGATGCATTGCTGAGCATCTACGGAAAGAAGCAACAGAAACAGCGACGTCAGGAAATTGAACACGTGCTGGACGATGGCTTAACATTCGTCAAACATATCCGCAGCCGCATTGAACAGTACGTCCAATTTGGGCGCGAGTTGCGCAAATACCTGGCTCAACAGAAAGCGAAACAGCCGGACCTGGCTCCCTTCCTGGATGACATGGACCAGATTGCGAGCCAATTCGACAAACGCTTTGAGGAAAAACGGGAGGCAATCCAGCAACCGCGAGTCGTCGAGACAATGAACGATCGGTTTCGAAAAACACTTCTCGACGCGGACGGGCCGGAAACGTTGGCCCGGGTCAAGAAATATGGTCGTGCACTGACTCACATCGGCGGAAATCAAGATGAACTGGTCGGCCAATGCCGGTGGATCGCCAAAATGCTCCGGCAGCGGGCTGGGATCTGGATGACAACAGACCCGAAGTATGCCACAATTGCGAAAGAAATCCGAGCGCGATGCCAGAAAATCATGCTGAAACCCGCATCCTACGAGGCAGCCAGGCACTAGTTGGCCAGCGTCACATTGATTCTATAGGCCTGTCACAAGCCGTTGCCAAGGCATTGTCTAGCGTCAAGCCAGAGGCGGCGGCTAACGTACGACCGGTCACCTCGAATGGGCGTTAGTCGGATGGTCACTCACCACCTGCGTATGTTGGCATCGCCCCGAACTGGGCGCTGTCCAGCCAGATAACACCTCCATTTCCAAAACGGGCTGACACCAGATGAACTCTCTAAGAATACGCTCTGTAATTTTTCTGTGCTTGCTGGTCGCGGGCGGCTGCAGACGCGCAACACAGGATTCTCATTCCGACGATTCCAAACAGCTGGCCGACCAGTCGCTGCTGAAACCTCCTTCTGGAGGTGAAATGGTACGGATCACGGGTGGCCCGTTCGTCATGGGCGATTCCCAGGGCGGACCGGACGAGACACTGCATTGCGTAACTGTTGATTCGTTTTACATAGACCGTTATCTGGTTACCCAGCAGATGTACGAAAAGGTAATGGGCAAAAATCCCGCCAAGAATCGTGGAGACAAACTTCCAGTGGAACAAGTTCAGTGGGTCGATGCGGCACGGTTCTGTAACCGCTGCTCACAACTCGACGGGCTCAGTCCATGCTATGATCCCAAGACGTGGGCCTGCGACTTTACCGCCAACGGGTACCGCTTGCCAACCGAAGCGGAATGGGAGTTTGCATGCCGAGCAGGAACCGATACGCAATATTTTTTCGGAGATAACGTCCAGGATCTGCCCAAGTACGCTTGGTACAAACCCCATTCACGTGGCCACTCGCATCCGGTCGGCACACGGCGACCGAATCCCTGGGGTTTGCACGACATGCTAGGCAACGTCTTCCAGTGGTGCAATGACTTCTACAGCTCCACGTATTATGAGCAAAGCCCCGCCGAAAATCCGCGCGGGCCCGCCACGGGAAAACGTCGCGTTCTACGCGGCGGTTCCTGGAAATCGACCGCCGCTGCCTGCCGACCGGCAAGTCGGCAAAAGGAGTTCCCCGTCTTCACGGACGCGTGCTTCGGAGCCGACAGCTATGGACTGCGCCGCGTACGTTCGGTTGTAAACACGGCATCACAAACGTCCGATCAAACCAAACAAACGGCAATCACCGAACCATTACAAGACAGCGACGAAACGGTGGGGCGGCCGGCAGACACGGTCAGCGACAAAGACGTTGGATCACAATCTCAGAAAGCGACGACTCCCCCTCAACAACCTGCCGGCGCTGCAATGCGCGGCGAGACGGACATTACAGTCCAGTCACCCGGCCCACACCGCCCCTCTACCCTGACCCGTTCGTCGAAGATTAGTCCGCAACGACTGATCGGCAGGATCGTTTTTGTAAGCGATCGAGCTGGCAATTTGGATCTCTGGACGATGTGTGCGGATGGCAGCAAGATGCGTGCACTCACCGACGACACACATCCTGATGCCGACCCTCGATTCTCACCTGACGGGACCCGGATTTCCTACACAACGCTGCGAAAGGGTTTTCCTGAAATTTGGCTCATGCAATCTGACGGATCACAGCCGACACGCGTGACCGACGGCTCACAAGCGGCCTGGTCCCCGGACGGAAAGTCGCTGGTCTTTATTCGCGACGACCAGGTTATGACACGTGAATTGGGCTCGGGCAACGAGCATCGCCTGACGCCCGACACATGGCAGCGATGCGGCGTTCCGGCCTGGAGTCGCGACGGACACCAGATCGCCTTGGCCAGCCGTCACGAAGCAACGATCGGTGTCTATCTGCTCGGCATTGACGGAGGCAGCCCAAAGCGTCTGCCAACCGAAGATCCGTGCTGCACGCCGCGATGGTCGCCTGACGGAAAATCGATGGTCTTTCAGACAACCAAAGGCCACATCCATCTTTGGAGCATCGCGGATCGGGTCGCGGAGCAATTGACGACCGGCGCCGCCATTTGCCACGACGCGGCTTTCAGCCCTGATGGTACGTTACTGGCGTTTTCTCGAGCTCCGACGGCAGACGGTCCGTGGCAGATCTGCATCTTGGATTTGGACAGCGATGACTTGGACGTGATCCAGATCACACAACAAGGTTCTAATCGGCAGCCCGACTGGCAGTGCCCTGGAAAGTAACCGTTCACGGAATGTAGGCCGCCGGCTCGCTTCCAAGGGGTCAGACCCATTTTCGGCGACAAAATGTGTTCGCGTAAAGAAACGCTTTCTCCGCCGAAAATTGCGTCAGACCCCAGCAGCGTGAACGGCTACCCTGGAAAACCCTAGTCTCCACGCGCAACCTTGGCCAATATTACTCGATCGGCTTGACAACCAAACCGTTCAAGTAGGTCGCCAGTGCACTGATTTCGCTTTCAGTACCGACCAGTGGAGGCATGTAGGCATGGTAGGGCGAATCTTCTTTGTTCTCGTGCAGCATGCCTAGTATATTGTGGATCGACTTCTCGTTGCGACCCGCCAACAATCGCCGAATACTTCGATAGCCATCGACCGTATGGCAAGACATACACTGGCCACGAAACATCAGCTTGCCACGGGTAACGTCCAAGTCACTGGGGACCGTGACCGGTTTCTCGTCCGCGTCGCTCGGCACAGGCTGTACCGTTCTGGCGTCTGCGGCTTTGGCCCAGATCGAGTGGGTTAGATACCCGTCCTTATTAAACTGCTCGACTTCCGACACAACCAGCTCCCCTCGGTGAACTGGAATCTTCCGGACGCTGTTGGAATACAAATAGTCGACGATGACGTACGGCTTGCGAAGCAACTCACGAGCTTGCTCGGACGTCCCGGTCGCGGCAACAGCCAGCAACAAAACGCCTAACGCAAATCCAATTCGAAAATCGACCGGATTTCGATATGCGGCCAAGTAAACAACCGCCAGGATCGTCCCGGATGCCATGATGGAAATCAAAACGGTACGTGTCACCTGAGTGAACATTCCGGCTCCGATGGTCGAGACGCCCAGTTGTGCCAATTCGACTTGAGCGGTGGGAACTTTCCAGAGATACCAGACCATGCAGAACGGCAGCAGAAAGAATCCGGGCACCAGCCATTTCGCCGACCAACGAATCACATCGGTCTTCAATTCCGGGCGTTGCCGACCATCGATCAGGCTACCGGTAAGCAATGCCCAGACACCCGCCAATGATATGCAAGACAAAAACCGCAAGAACAAGCCTGGCCAATACGTGGGATTGAAGAAAGCAGCAAAGAAAACATCCGGTTCCGAGCCGGTCCCGGCAACAGAAAGCCACGTTTGCCCGGGAGTTAGCATGAACGTCAGGATACCGTTGATAATCACCAAGGTAGCCAGAGATGCAATGGCATAAAACCATCCTACTTTCAAATGCAGCTTTTCGGGAATTCGCCCCCATGTGTAATAGTAGACTGCGGCCGCCGTCAATTCGACCAGAAAAAACACCCATTCAATGGCCCATCCGAAAACAAAATTATGGATGAGTGAACTGGTGGCTTCAGGCGCGGCAAGCCCAATGGAGAACCAGATACCAACCCCGGAAACGGTGCCGAACACACCGGTCAAGATTAAGAAGAACTTCGAATGGGCGGGTAAGAACTCGAGCCACTCGCGGCGCCCCGTCCTGAGTGCTCGCGATTCGGCCATCGCCAGATAGAGCCCACCGCCAACTGCGAAGTGGGCAATCATGATGTGGAAAACGGCGATCAACGCGATAACCAATCCGTTGCCTAAAATGGGCACATCCCAGACTGGATAGTTCATAAAAACATTCCTTCATCGAAACCGACGACGGCCCAGCTCATCCACAAAACAACCATTCGTCCGCCAGAAACGCTAGAGTGCCGCATAGCCCCACACCGTCAAAGCAATCAGCCCTGCCAACGCCAGGATTCCTATCCACGTCCCTACTCGCGACATCATCTTGTTGTCGCTCGACCGATCAAACAACGGCACGAGAGCCCAGACCAGCCCGCTGATCGTGACCATTAGAATACCAATCACTTCGCCAACGGCACCTGGGAACCAGTTCCCCAGCACTTTTAACAGTTGAAATTGGGACATGAAGTACCATTCCGGGTGAATACCGACGGGAGTACTCGCAACCGGGTCCGCTTTCAGGCCCAAGTCCCAAGGGTACAAACAGGCAAACAATCCCAACACATTCAGGGCAATCAGCCACATTGCCAGGTCTTTGAGAAGAAAATCCGGGAAAAATCGGATCGATCGTCGTGCCGACTCCGGCTTCCGTTCCTCACTCGGCGGCAATGCGTTGCCGTGTCGTTGCACCAAGAACAAATGGAACGTCAAAAAGAGCATAAACAGCGCCGGCAATATGACCACGTGCAATGCAAAAAAACGATGCACGGTTTCCTGACCCACGGTCGGTCCACCGCGGAGCAGGCTGGCCGCGGCAGGCCCGACCAGAGGCATCTTCGACGGGATCTCCAACCCAACTTTCGTCGCAAAGAATGACAGCTCGTCCATCGGCAGCAAGTAACCGCTGAAGCCAAACGTCATCGTCAGCACCATTAACACCAGACCAGACCACCATCCGAACTCGCGAGGGCGCCGATAGGCTTTCATGAAATAGACGGAAAACATATGCACAAACAGTACGAAAACCATCAGATTGGCGGACCAGGAATGCGCCGAGCGAATTAACCAACCGAAGTCGATATCATACGTGATCCGGCGGACCGAATCGTATGCATTGCCTCCCGGCTGGTAATAGATCAGCAGCAGCGTACCTGTAACGATTTGGACCAGGAAGAAAAAGAGCGTCAGCCCTCCCATGAAATACCAAACAGACTGAGAATGCTGCGGCACGGTCTTGTGGAGAGCAATATCAAGGATACCGGACAGACCAAGCCGTTGATCGAAGAACTCCCACAGCTTTCCGCCCGTCGACCGCTCAGACGCGGGAGACGATGACTTCGTCATCTTTGACCTCCACCTTATATCGAGTCAGGGCCCGTGGTGGCGGCCCTGCTTCCGGTTCCCCGGTTTCCGCATTGTAAACACCACCGTGACAAGCACAGTAGATACGATCCTTACTACTCTCGTATTTCACCGTACAGCCAAGATGCGTGCAGACCGCATCAAAGGCGGACCATTGACCATCTTCGTGATGAATCAACACGGCCGGACGCGAACCGAACATAAACGTCTGCGACGCACCAAGTTTCACCTTGGCCGCATCCGGTGGCGATACCTCCGTCACCTGGGCCGCCGACGCCGCACGTTCCACGGGCGTGTTCAAGTACCGATAGATCGGATAGCTGACCGCCCCCACATAGCCGACCGAAAACACGCCGACAACCGACCCGACCGCGGCTCGCCGTGATACTGACACATGGGAATCGTTCACGGGTGACCGGCCCCCCGCGTCCTTCTTGGATCTCACGTCGCTTGAATCAGACATAACGTTGTTCCACTCTCTTGGCTCGCGCGACAACCGCTATTAGCCAACTTACCGCAGCCAGTCCAAAGACGAACAAGACAAGAAACACCCCGGTGACAATCCAGTTATTATGGACTTGGCGGTCCCAGATATTCATACCGTGTGTCAGAAGAGTCAGATCCTGAATGCCGCTGCGACTGATCACCATCATGACGACTTCCAGGACGGTCGCTCCGCCCAATACGCCTGCCCATTTCCAATTCGGTTCGGACGCGTTGGCGTGGCAGGCCAAGGCGGCAACCAAAACCAGCAGCGCCAGCAACAACCAGAGCCCCATGCAGATCTCATAAAACAGATAGTCACCCAGGAGACTCTTCACGGCCGCCGGCTGAGCCATCATGGTCCACCCACCGAAACAAATCTGGACAATGATTCCGCCAACAGCAAGTCGCGAACCCCACGTCCGTACAAACCGCCCCGTTTCCGCAGCGATTTCCTTCGACAATCCCATCAACACCAAACCGGCACCGGCCGTCGCCAACGCCCCGAACACCATGAACAGCCAACGAGGCAAGACGGTCGGGTCACCCGAGTTCAGATGCAGCCCGAACCCATCCGCCTGGTACATTTCGCTCCAGACCTGCGGCCGTATCATGAGCGTCATGTTCGTGGTGTAAATCATGGCAATTTTTGCCGCCACCAGAAAAGCCACGACGCCAATCCAACCCCATGCCAGCCCTTTGCGTGCCCGCCCCGCCATGACGTACAACAACGCGTAGACAAGCATCAGCAGGAAAATCACTGAAATCCAAATCGCGCCGATCAAGATGCTGCTGGTGTAAATCCCTCGCCCATACAGAACTTGAGCAAACAAGAGTGGTGGCACACCCAGATTAATCACGTAGACCATGATGATGGGCAAACGATTCGCGATACTTCCCGCCGCATCGATCATCACCGCCCGCCGACGCCACCGTCCCACCAACGCCCACCATGTCGCAACGAGCAATCCACCCAACAGTAAATGAACAGCAAGAAAATGCAGAGAGAGCGTGGCCAACCCGAGGACCTTAAACAGCCAAACCGGGGCCGGCAATGGGATCGGTTCTACCAATGGAAACATCGTACCCTCGGCTCATGATAAGGATTCGCCAATCAATAACTGTCGCACTCTTCCGCGTACAGACCCCCGTCGGCTTGCCCCATGGGTGAATCAGTCTCGCAGCTAAGGAGGATCGCCACACGAACGCTCCCCAGTAAACGCGACAACAATTGATCCGCCGGTCCTAAGCAGTATACCGGTAGGCAGTGAGCCAACCGGTGAATCGACGCATCAATCGCTCGGTTTGCCCATGCCGCAACGAATGGCGCAAATCAAGCAGCGGCCGCAAGTGTCGAGCCTCGGCAGCAAATGCCACCTAGTGTACGCGCAATCTCGGAGCAGTCAATTAGGCCTGCTCCGAATCTGGAGAGCCAAGGAAAGTGCCGTGGAGATACACGGAGGCTTCGGCCGTCGAGTGATCGCGCCGAGCGAGACGGGCAGACGCGATCAGAACGCTCGATTGAGTCTTCGATCTGGATTAGTGAAGATAAGTGGTGATTCGTATTCCACTCTTTCTCCCGTTCAGGCGACCACTTGCCATTCGGCCAACGTGTTACCAGCCGACAAAACACGATTGTTTACGCGAGCACGTTCAACGGCTTGAACGAACGACCTAAAATGGCCGTGCTGTCGACCTGAAGCCATTGGTCCAAAACCGTGGCGTAGAGCTGCCGGAAATCCGTGTGGTGTTTTGGTGCATCGCGATCCAGATCGGTCAAACTTGGATGACGGCCGATCAAGCCGCCTTTCAACCGGCCGCCAAGCAGGAAAACGGGGGCCGCCGCACCATGCCCTGTTCCGCGCCGTCCGTTTTCACTGAGCGTCCGGCCAAACTCGGAGAATGTCATCAACAATACGCGATCCAGTGTTCCGTCGCTGCGTAAATCGGCGGCCAGCGCGGCCATCGAAGCCGACAAATCGCGAAGCAACGCCGCGTGGTTGTCTCGTTGACTGGCATGGTTGTCAAATCCGCCAAACCCACCGCCGCCTAGTTCGGTAAAGAATATCCGGATCCCAATGTTCGCTCGGATCAGCTGAGCAATCGTCTGGAAGTGACCCGCCAATGTAAACGAAGGGTATTCGGCCCTCCCCGCGTCACGCGCCAACACGTTCCGCACCCGATCACTCAGTGCCGCTGCTTCCTTGCCGCTATTTCGCACTTGCTGCAATAATGGATTGTCATCAACCGCTCCACGACCACCTCGTCCCTGTTCCGCGAGTCCGGACCAACTCCAAACAGCCTTCGCGCCGGAGAGAGCCGGCCCCTGCAGCGTCAAGTCTTTCGCCACTCGAATGGAGGGGACAACACCATCTCTTGCCGTCAATACCAACGGTCTCCCAATGGAACTGACCATGACCGCTGGAACCTGCACGCCACCTGACACATCGACCTTATCCACGACTCGCCCAATCCACCCGGTCGGGCATGTTGCGTTCTCTGGTTCCGCCGTATACCAATCACGCATCGCTGCTTCGTGGTCTCGGTTGGACTTCGGGTAACCGACCCCTTGGACGATCGCAAGCTCGCGTTTTTCAAACAGATCAAGGAACCCTCGCATCTGTGGATGGAAGCCCAGTTCCGAATCGATCTTATGAACTTGCTTGCCGGTAAGACGAAGTGTGCGGCGATTGCGTCCATACGCATCATCATCGTACGGCACAACGGTATTCAGGCCGTCATTGCCGCCACTTAACTGGACAACAATCAGCGTGTGATCCGTCCTTACATTTCCGCTTGCCAGCGCCGTCTGTCGCAAAAAACCGGGAACATGCGAAGCCAATGTAGCAACCGTCGACGCACCCACAATAGACCGTAAGAAGTCGCGACGTGACGAAGACATGATTCTCCCTTTCACTCTTTCATTTTCAGTAAAACTTTAGCCGTCTGCAGTAGGACTTGTATCTCACTGCTGTTTTTTCGGTTGATCGACCCCAACGGCCTTGTGCCGTTGGTGAGCGAGTCTATTGAGCTAAGAGCAACATGTCACTCCAAAGCTCCGCTCCCTCCCCGCCGCCGCCAAAAGCGGCGGGGAGGGAGCGTGGTGGGGGCATTTCACCACATCGCGTTAGCTCACGAAACTTGTTCACCCATGGGACAAGCCCATGGGGGTCCCTTGAGAACCGTTCTCCTCCATTTGGCTAAAGTGTTACCCATTTTCACACACAAAAGGCAGAGACTTTTCCATCAAGGTGACCCCTGAGCTACATCGACAGAAAGGCCCCTGCATGGTTTCTCATCCTAACTGGAATTCGGGCGCTGAAACCAACTGGACGGCGGCCTTTCGAAGCCACGCATTGACTTCCTTCTTCTTGCTCGATGCGTCATCCAGTATCGATTTGCGTACCGCATCGGGCAGGTCGTCCTGCAACAGTACGCGAACCAGCAGCTCGCCCGCAGCGTGCCCCGTCGTCTGACCATAGCGTTCGGCGATCCTGGCAGGGTCGACCTTTCCATCGTACGGCCCCTTCGCCGCGAACAACAAACTCGCAAACCGAGCGCGTTCCAACATCGTGACCGCGTTGATCCAGTAGCCCCCACCTTGCCATCCCTCCACCGTTGGTGGCGCATAGAGACTCTGGCCGAGTCGCCCGACATCAGATGCAAGCTGGATCGTCGACACGCCGGTTTCCATCGCTCGAATAGCACCCAAAGCAAACTCCACCGGACTCTTCATCCGGCGCCGATAGGCCCATTTTGAAAAGAACAGATTCGAACGCAGGATTGTCTCAACGACACGTCCCACATTGTGCTGGTCCCCCATCAACCGGACCAACGGCCGGAGCAGTTGGTCTGCCGGCGCATCCGTTTCTGAAACAAACCACCGGTACAACTTGCGCACCAGCAGCAGTGGGGTCGACGGCTGATCCAGAACGATCCGGACGATATCTTGAGCCGCCCATTGTCCTTGTTGCCCCAGGACTCTTTTCGAACCCGGATCATGCTCACGATCCAGATAACGAATTCGGCCGCGCAAGACGAACAGTCCGGTAAAAGCACGTGATGCCTCATGTACATCCTCTTCACCAAAATTGCCCGGCCCCAAACTGAAGTGCTCCATCAACTGTCGCACGAAGTTCTCATTTGGCTGGGCTTTCCGGCTGGCATTCGCCCCGGCGCTTGTCAGGACTGCCGGATCCTGGGACACAGCTTCGAGCAAGGGCCGATAGAAACCGAGTGCATGCGTGCGAAGCATTTGCTGGTGATGGACCATCATTCCCGCGTCGTCAACGCGCGCATTACTGACTCCGAAATGGCTGTGCCAAAATAGGGTCATGCGTTCCTGTAGCGGGAAGGGGCTTTCAATCATGCGTCGCAGCCACCACGCGCGAGCACTTTCGATCGATCCCGAACGAGCAACCGTGTTCTCATCACGGTCGAACGCTTTGTCGAATGCGGCCACATCCGCCTTGGGTCGCATCAGCCGATCGACCGATTCGCTCGGACCGTCACTGAGAGCCGATTTCAACTCGGCCGCATTCGCCCCAAAAGCGGCTCGCCGG
The DNA here is from genome assembly GCA_024274855.1 of Planctomycetota bacterium. GTDB lineage: Bacteria > Planctomycetota > Planctomycetia > Pirellulales > Pirellulaceae > JAJSAJ01. Next base: position 10,614 of record JAJSAJ010000245.1, read on the forward strand.
AAAAGGTGTCCGGCCATGGCCAATGTCCAGGGCCGTTGCGAACTCGGCCGAAAAGCGGCCCAAGCCCAGGCCGGATCGATCTGGTCCAGGCGAACCGTGCCACCTGTGCTCAGCGATTGTTCGAACATAGTGCACCTCGTGCGCGATCAGAAGTTTTTGGGCAACCGCAACCGCATCAACTACGGCAACTCGAATCCAAGGTCGATAACCAGCTCGGATCGGTCCGATTTGGAACAGCCTGTTATGTCAACCGCTCGAATGTGCTTGGCGATTTCGACGAGAAACCGGATCCCCGCTTCCGCCTCGGGGCGTGTGTTCCCCTTTTCGATCATATTCTGCCGCACCAGTGCGTCAAAATCGGCTTCCAGAATCGATGCGAGATGCTTCCCGTTGAGTGTCACAATCGAATGTGCGTTGGCAACCGGCTTGACACCCGCTCGGCTCTCTTTCTTCAGAGCATCCATAATGTCTTCCGTCAGGGCACCGGTGGAACTTAGAATCAAATAGTCCCCTTGCATGGCAAGAGAAGGTTGAAAGTTGAAACGCGAGTCGACTTTGGTCTTATCAACCTCGTCGGCAACGGAGAAATAGGCCACGGTATATTTCGTACCGTCATGAACCGGCCGGTCGATGATCAAGCCGGGCAGTGCTTTTTGACCACGCGTAAAGTTGACCAACCCGATCGCCTTCTGCCATGCCTCTTCAGCAATAGGTGCAAACTTGCCAGGATCGCTCAATCGGATCACCAACGCAAATCCCGGGTACTGAACATCTGGCACACCGGTCTTTGCATCAAATTGCTGTTTGGTCACAACCAGTCGCACATCGGGCAGCGTTTCGGCAAGGACCTCTTCCGTCAGATCCCGACCGGTGAAGAAGATCCCCATCATATTTTCAAAGAAGATCAATCCGGACGTTCGCTCCGGAAACAGCTCGTCCTTGGCCGCATAAAACTGGTGCAGGTCGCGGTACAGACTGACTCCGGCAATACGCCCCGGCACGTCCAAATGCGGCATCGCGCCATCATGGAGCGTCTTCAGCGTCGCAAATCCGTCGGGCGAATCCGCGTCAACCGACTTGCCATCCGATATGACCTGAACACGAAACTGATTGTCGCTCAGCGTGGCGCCGGCCGAAATCCAATTCGCCTCGCGAAGCGCCACTTGTATCGGCGCAAAGAGCAACCGAACAAGCGGATTGTCGTTCTTGGACAAAGCCTTGCTCAACTCGGGAGCGTGCTTCAAGACGCTCATGTCGGCGTAAGCCGTAACG
>JAJSAJ010000246.1 GCA_024274855.1 Planctomycetota bacterium
GCGAAGCATTAACGCTGGACGGGCTGAGCAATCCCCAAATCTATGTCTCCCGCAATTCTAACGGTCGATTCCTCTGACATTCCTCGTTTCCAGTAAACCACGGTACGGTGGCAACAATCCCGCTGTGTCGATCACCGCTTGGATTTCGGGTGGAGTCTTGGACGCCTGTTCGAACCCCCAGTATCCGACCAGGCCGTCAGTAACAACGGCATCTTTCGACTTGGCCGAACCGGTCGCGGTGGCGTTCGTCTTCACTTCCTTGGCCGATAGGGCCCGATTGTACAGCCGCACTTCGTCGATCTTGCCGGTGAAATAGATATAGCCGTCCTGACGCCGGCCGATATCCAACGGTCTGCTGCCGGGCACTCGCTCCTTGCCGATCTTTTTGGCCGCTACTTCGCGTCCGTCCACGTAAACCTCGAGAATCGAACCGTCGTAGGTCATCGCCAGATGGTGCCAGCGATTCAGTTGTAGTATGTCGTCGCTGTACGCTTCATAATAGTTCTGCTGACCGCCGCCAATATTCAGAAAGGCGGCGATTTTCTTGCCATCAAGGACCAATCCATAGTGCGATTGGGTAAACTCGTGCGTATTCTTGTTCACGATCCAGCGCCGCGGATCTTTTCCACCAGGATATTCGCTCACCTGAATCCAGACCTCGACGGTCAAGTGCTTTGGATCAAGCTTGTCGGCGTGTGGAATCGACTTGAAAACGCCGACTCCGTCGCACAACAGTGCCTTGCCGACTTTGCCTGGAGCATGCGGCAAGCCGCCCGGCCGAACGCCAAAGAAATTATCGTGTTCTCGGCACGTGGCGATCCGGTTCTGGGCACGGTTATTGTAGTTCATCGGTCTTGTGACATTGTAAACCAGGTTCCCGGTCACTTCGATGAACCCACTGCCTTCGTCCAGGTAGATCCCGCCGGGGACACCTCGGCCCCGGTTTCCCGCTTCCCTACCCATGTTGTCGTGGATGTGATTATTTCGGATGACGGTGCCGGGCTGGTTGCCGAGCGTGTAGATCCCACCACCGTCGTTGAGCACCTGCATTACGTGATGGATGTGATTGTGCTCGATGCGGTTGTTCTTCGCCGCGGTGGGAGTCTTGTAGACGAAGGGTGAGCGTAGGCCCCACCGCCGGCATCCTCTTCACCCCAGCCCCAACCGACCGAGATGCCCGAATAGGAGAGCCTGCAGATCTCGTTGTGTGCGACGTTCGTGCCGTCCGTATAGCCGACGAAGATTCCAACGCCACCCTGGTACTCGAGACAACAGTCGTGAATGTAGTTGTTCACTACGGAGTTATTCTTAACAATCTTCCGGTGGTCGTCGGGATGGTGATCGTCCTTGAGCACGTCGCCTATCTGAATCGCGGTCCCCGATATGTCGTAGAAGTGGCATGCGGAAACAGTGTTGTCCTGGGCGCCGAATTCCAGGTCCAACCCGCCGCTCCCGAGCCGGGTGAAAGTGCATCGCTCGAAGCGTATCCTCCGTGCCGAGCGGCAGACGATATTCGAAGGGCTCTTGATGTTCTCGTTGTGGATTGTAGTCACCCAAGGTTTGATATTCGTGAATGCCTTCTGGAGATCGACCAGAAAGTTTGCTTGGACGTCCACCAACCCGATTCGACTCGGTCGCAGCCAGCTTGCCTCCGAAAAAGTAATGCCCTCAAAGTGGACGTTCTCTACCGGCTTGTCGAGCGTGCCGCGAAGCTCGAGCAACTTTTCTACTGCCGGGGCAATCACGCGTGCCGTCTTCATTTCCTCGCCAGACTTGGGGATACAGTAAACCGTGTGCGTCGATCGATCCAAGTACCACTCGCCCGGCTCGTCCAAGAGTTCGAAGGCGTTTTCAATGTAAGCGGGAGACTTCACTTGGACGCCCTGCTTTGTCCGGGCGATTGTGAAATGCGGTTGGAGCATGGTCACGACAGCGTGGTTCCCGTCGCGTTTGATGCGTTCGACTTTGCAGCGGGTATGTGTCCACGCCTTCGCTTGTCCCCACATAACGTAATACACCAGCTCGATGTCGGTCGGGTTCTTCCAGTCGGCCATCTCGGCTAATGTCGTCTTGTAGCCGTCTTTGCCGTACAGTTCGGCACCCGGCAGCACACCCCCACGAGCACGCTCGGCACGCTTGCCGTTGATATAGAGCTGACGGAAGTTATCCAGGTCCGTCTTGGCTTTCCAACGCCCATCGGCGTCCGGTTGCCAGCCCGCAATGCCCCTGCCGCCACTGATCACGGCATGCTCGCCGGGCGCACTGCGATAGACGACATTGTACCCGCCGGTTCCCGAATCGCGATGGTCCAGCACGATCGTTTCGGAGATCTGGTAGGTGCCGCCGTGCAGGATCACGACGATGTCACCGGTCATTTCCTGATTGATTCGGCGCACGGCATCCCGCGCTTTTCCGATCGTGGCCAGTGGTTGCGATTCTGTGCCGGCGTTTGCATCATTCCCCACGGGCGCTACATGGACCGTCTTCATTACGTCACCACGAACTGCTTGGCCAACAGTCAGCGCGGCCCATGATGCCAGATAAACGAGTACTACGATAAAGGGTCGGAATCGAGTCACTGAGGTTCTCCCGAGTAACGAGGGGCATGGAACATGTCTCTGACACGTTGGATTTGCACGAACTCGATATGATCTGGAACCTATCACAAAACGGTCCCCTGAATCAAGTCTCTCACGGAGCCAAGGGCACAGCCGTGTCGACGCCATGTAGACTCCCGTCAGAAACCACAGCAGACACTCTCATCAGATCGCACAACCGGAGGGACAACCGTCCAGTAAGTTATATGTTAAGATCTGACCCCAAGTGTCCCGGGCCAGAGGCAAACGATCCCCAAGAACCTGGAAGCGATACTCGATCGTTTGGATTTGGACCAGAACGAGTGGTTCGATACGATTGATGAATACGAAACGTCGTTCTGCCACGCAATCGGTCCACCGGCAAGCTTGGAGA
>JAJSAJ010000247.1 GCA_024274855.1 Planctomycetota bacterium
GCTCGGGCTCGACGAAAGGGGCCGCCCCTACCACCATCACCTTCGCATCGCCCCCAGAAACGCTGGGCGAGGGCCGATGCGAAGGCGAAGGCGGAAGGGGCTCACGGAACCCACTATTCAGTTGGTTCGGTGCCTCCTGAGCGTAGACAACAATTCGACATCGAGATTGTACAACCCTCAAAACACGCAAAAACGCCTAGAAACAAGGACCAAACGCTCCGCGACCGTAAATCCAACCCACTCATTCTCCGGAAGAGGCCGAAAAAAGAGAGTTCAGGCAAATCTGTGACCACGTTTCAAAGCCATCGAGGTTTGCCAACAACTGCTCGACGGGGCGAAAACCAGCATCGATGATCTCATGCTCGCGAGGACGAACATCGGGGGACTCGACATCAAGCAAGTGGACGACCCCCAAATGCACTTTGCCGACTTCGGTCTCATCGTCGTTAATCAGGCCGACACATTGCTGTTGGTAGGGCGTATCGATACACACCTCTTCATCCAACTCACGGCGCATCCCTTCAACATAAGGGCCCGTGGCACCCTCATCCTGAGACGAAATGTGTCCGCCAATGCCAACACTCCGTTTCGCGTGCAACCGCTGCTCGCCCTGCCCGGTGCCACGCGTGTATTGAAAGACCGAGACTCGCCCGTTCTTGTCGGTGTATCGAAAGATCACGTAAGGAATCAACTGTTTGAAACTCGGATCCTGCTCCATCTCGGCACGAGGACGATAGCTCGTATGGTCAGGACTGAAAAGTGCCTGAAGATAACGATCGACGTCGGGCATGAAGCCCTGGAAGTACCCCAATTCGTGCAACAACCGCGTCGGAACGACCAAGACCTGTTCCATTGGCACCGTAGACATCTGTTGGTCCTTGAAAAGGTAATCAAAAAAAGTTCGTGTAATGACAAATCGCATGAGAACGAAAGCCGACATTAAAACCAGGAGACCTGCCGGCAAGGATCGTCCTGGTCCGGCGTTCATGACCTCTCACACTAAACAGTGATACTTCACGTGACAGGATCGAATATCGAACAACACGCCTGATAGGCTAAAGGATCAGCATCGCGTCCCCATAACTGAAGAAACGGTATTGTTCCTCGACGGCTGACGCGTAGGCACGGCGCAACAGACTGTCGCCACCAAACGCACGCACCAGCACCAACAACGTGCTCTTAGGAAGATGAAAATTGGTCAACATGGCGTCAACCGCATGGAACTGATGCGGCGGACGGATAAACAAGTCGGTCGTTCCCTCCCAGGGGCACAGCGTGCCGTCGCGCGCAGCTGTTTCCAATACACGCACCGACGTCGTGCCGACCGCAACGATTCGCCCACCTCGCGCTCGCGTCTCGCGAAGCGTGCCAACCGTGCTCGCATCAATTCGCCCCCATTCGCTGTGCATCGTATGGTCAGCCAGTCGGCTTACTTGAATCGGCCGGAAAGTACCGACGCCAACGTGTAATGTGATCCAGGTTATCTGAATCCCCGCATCCGATAATTTACCCAGCAGCGTTTCCGTGAAATGCAGGCCAGCTGTTGGTGCCGCAATGGCGCCAGGCTGCCTTGCGAAAACAGTCTGATAGCGTTCCATGTCCACGTCTTGCATCCGGCCCCCGCGAATATAGGGAGGCAGCGGCACGCGCCCAATTCGCTCCAACAACGGCACCGGCGGTTCATCACGTTCCAAACGAGCAATCCAGACTCCGTCTCCCTGGTCGGCTACCATGATCAGCCGGCAGGCATCGTTGGCTGCCCGATCCTGAAGCATAATCACGTCGTTCGGCTGCAGTTTTCCCCGAGTCTTGCCAAGGATCTGCCAGTTGCCCTCGGAATCCGCTGCCAAGAACAAGCCCTCCCAGCGGCCCCCGGTCTTGATCCGGTAGCCCAGGAGCCGTGCACGTAAGACTCGCGTGTCGTTCAATACCAGAGTGTCTCCGGCATTCAGATAGTCCAATAGATCCCGCACGTGGGCATGTTCGACCTCGCCCTCACGGCGCCGAACCACCATCATACGCGCGTCACTTCGCCGACCAATTGGCTGCTGAGCGATCAGCTCGCGTGGTAATTCGTAGTCATATGCGTTCAGTTCCGACATGAGCAATCCGTTACAAAACACAAGGATTCGCTAATTTCCGCCCAGTTCGGACAGGAAAACCGGCCGAGTTCGTGGTAGTTTACCAGTGGCGTGAAGCGTAAGGACCTATCCGTCGTATGCCGAAGGCAAACAGCAACGGGCAAAACGGCTTCACACGATTGGCCAAACTGGTTCGCAATCCCGCCTCGCCTCGGAAACCCACCGGGTTCGGGCACTGATTGACCATCGTATTGAACCGATAATGGAATGACGAGCCCCCGCGTGCCACGACGCCCAGGTAACAATACCAGGCTCCGATCAGCGACTGGCCAGAGCATACACCCTACGTAGTCGTTCATAAGGTTTTCGTCTGCCATCGCGTCAGCACGGGAGTTTTCCCCGATTTCCCACAGGCCCGATTTATCATTAGTCATTGGACATTACTCATTTATCATCGAGAGAGGCAGCGCAGCGGGGTCCTACTCTTTTCACTGACAACTGCCGCTCCACGCACTCTCGCCGTGAACGGTTACCAAAGTCGGTAGGCCGCTTGCGAATTGACGTGAAACAGGTGACCCCTGATGTCTCAAAACCGAATCCGGATCGCACTGATCATCACCGAACTGGAAGTTGGTGGTGCCGAACGATGCCTGGTACACATTGCCCGGGGGCTGGCGGCCACCGAGTTTACGCCGGTGGTCTACAGC
>JAJSAJ010000248.1 GCA_024274855.1 Planctomycetota bacterium
AGCGATTGAACCGCAAATCGGTTCCGGTACGGTGGTTGGGGGGGGCAGTTCCGAGTCATTCACGCCAATTCCCGAGCGAATCGAGCATCTAGTCGGTCGCGCCGTAGCATGGATGAAACTGGCCCGCACTCCGAATCGCAAGAAGAAAATTGCCGTGATCTACTACGACCGTGAAATGGGTAAAGCAGAGTTGATGCGGGGCAGTGCGACCGGTATGTTCATGAACGGCCCTCGTAGCTTGGTCAACGTGCTGAAACAAATGAAGAAAGTCGGCTACTCGATGCCACGCGTTCCAGCGGACGAAGACGAACTTGTGAGCTGGATGATGCAGCGTGGTCGGCAAATCGGCATCTGGGCTCCCGGCGTCCTCGATCGACTTGCTCGCAGCGGCAATGCCGTTTTGATTCCTGCGAAGACGTATACCAAGTGGTTCGAGACGAAGGTCCCCAAGAGGCAGCGAGAGGCTCTGATCGAACGTTGGGGACCACCACCGGGCGAATTCCTCGTCTGGGAAAACAATGGCGAACAGTTCATCGTGATTCCTCGCATCGACCTCGGAAATATCGCTCTGCTTCCGCAACCGTTGCGGGGCGAAGCCCACGACACGTCCCTTGTCCACGACAAACTCGTTCCTCCACCACATAACTATTTGGCAACCTACTTCTGGTTGCAGGAAGTCTTTCAGGCCGACGCGATGATCCACTTCGGCACGCATGGCACCGAGTTCATGTTGCCGGGCAAAGCGGTCGGTCTGTCTCGATCTGATTGGCCTGACGTCGTCATGGGAGCAATCCCCAATATCAATCCGTGGGTTATCAACAACCTCGGCGAGTCGTCTCCGGTCCGGAGACGAGCGTACGCGGTGCTGGTTGATCATCTCGTCCCTGCATCGGTCAATGCCGAACTGTCCGACGAATTGTTGAATCTGCATAACGACATCGACAAGTGGATCGTGTTGGAACCCGGTGCACTTCGGACAAAATTTCGGGAGTCCATTACTCGCCAGGTCCTCGCGGCGAAATTGGGAAAGGATTTGCATATTGATCTGTCCGATGAACGGCTGTTGAGCCCCGAGGAGATCGAACGTCTATTGGAGTATTTGCACAATATTCACAACGAGACGACCCCGATTTCCCTACACGTGTTCGGCGAACCGCCGCGGAATGATCTCGTGATCCCATGGATCGTTACGTGTCTCCGCAAACGGTTTCGCGATGGGCTAGGAAAGATTATCAGCATTCCACGTCAAGAAGCACTTAATCCTGGTGATCGGCAGAAGTACCTGCGTGGAAAAGCTGCAGAGATTCTGAAGCTGGTGATCCAACAAGGGTTCAATGCCGAGGAAGCCATTCGCGCCGTTGGTGGCACGGTTCCACACGATGGCTTGCCGGTCGCTGTGCGGAAGGGAGTCGAACGGGCAGTTCGGTTGGAAGCGAATTTCGGCCGAACAAAGAACGAGATCGGCAACCTGCTAGCCGCACTCTCGGGAAAGTTCATTCCGCCGGGGCCCGGCAACAGCCCCGACCGAAACCCGGCCGTTGTGCCCACCGGCAGGAATATGTATGTGATGAATCCCGAAGAGATACCGACACGTCCGTCCTGGGACCTCGGAAAACAACTCATCGATCAGCTGCTTGCGCAACAGCTGAAAAAGAACGGCCGTTACCCTCGAAAGGTCGCGTTCACCCTGAACTCGTTCGCCACATTCCAGGACTACGGTGTGATGGAATCGCAGATCTTGTACCTGATCGGGGTGCGACCGGTGTGGGACGAGCGGAATCTGGTAGCGGATCTTGAGTTGATTCCGCAAGGCCAACTTGGACGGCCACGCATCGACGTTTTTATTTCATCACTGGGATATTATCGCGACATGCTTCCCACACGGATGCGGCTGTTGGATAAAGCTGTCCGGCTGGTTGCGGATCACGAGGAACTTGACAACGCTGTTTACACGAACGCCTTGCGTGTCAAGGCGGAGTTGGTGAAACAGGGAATTGCCCCTGAAAAGGCGGCAACGTTGGCGCGAGCACGCATTTTCGGCGGTCCACCAGGACAGTTCGGCAGCGCAGCGTATTACTATCTCGTCGAACGCTCTGGTGAATGGGGCAGCCGTGAAGAACTGATGAACACCTACCTTCGTTTCTCTCGGTATGTCTACACCGAAAGTCTCTGGGGAAAAAATGCACCGGAAACCTACGATCGACAGATTCAGGGTACTGATGTGCTGCTGCGAAGCTGGTCGGATCGTACACGCAGCCCGCTATCGAATAAGTACACTTGGTACAAAGGGGGTAGCCTGTCGCTGGCGATCAAACATCTTACGGGTAATGAACCGGAATGGTTCCTCTCCGATGTTCGAGACCCGGATCAGGCCTCGATGGTCAATGCCGAAGACGCATTGAGAAAAGATTTTCGGGTGCGGTTGTTTAACCGGAAATGGATCGAAGGCATGATGAAAGAAGGTTATTCCGGAGCTGATCAAATAGCCGTCCATGTTTCCAATACGATGGGGTGGGAGATCATGCGTGAGAAGAGTGTCACGGACGATATCTGGGAGGAGATTGTCAGTATCTACATCCGTGACAGCCGAAACGTCAATATCCGCGAATGGTTTGAAGCCGCGAATCCGTTCGCTTTTCAAGAGATCACAGAGATCCTACTGGAAACAATCCGCAAAGGCTATTGGAAACCGGACGAAGCAATTACTCGCGAGATCGCTGCCGAATACGCCCAGTCGGTGGCGCGACATGGGGAGGGGGGAGGACTTCGAGGCGGTGGAAATGTGAAACTGACTGCCATGGTCGACGAGATTCTCCAGGCGCCAGGCAGTCGCGACCTGGACGCGTTGCTGGCCCGTTATCAAGCAAAAGTTCGCGAGTCACTGACTGCTGAGCAGCCCGTTTCTCCAGACGCACAACCCAAAGTCGACGGATCCAAGCCAACTGAAAAAGTCGAGGGACGTCGATTAGCCCCGAAGAGGCCCCCATCAAATCAGCCGGCACATTCCGAGACCTGGTATCTCTTCGGTTGCGTCTTGGCTGCTGGCTGCCTGACTCTGGTCTTGCTTGGGTACCGCTACCGTCGAGGTCTACCACGCCAATAGTTGTCACAAAAGAAAGAACAACCGATGGAGCTGCTTGTTGAAGTTCTCTACTTTCTTTCAACATCGCTGTTGGTCCCCGTAGTCGTTGTGCTGCTAGGATTTGTGGCGTGGTCGTTGCTGGAGATCGGCGGCTTTGTGCGTGAAACGCTTGAACGACACAGACAACATCCAGCTTGGCGGACATTCTTAACAGAACTTCACAATCACTCCGGAGCCCCCCGTGAATCGGCTGTGGTTTCATTTTTCCAGAACGACGTTTATTCGGGATTGCTAGGCTCTTTTTCGTCTCAAGGCGGCTGTTTTCGTGACAGTGAATTGCATTTAGGTAAGCTGGTCTCAGATCTGGAAATAGAAGCCGCTAGTCGGCTAGCCCGATTGAGCCTTGGCTTGCGGGTTGGACCGATGTTGGGCCTGATGGGAACGCTGATCCCGTTAGGACCGGCGCTGATGGGTCTTTCGACGGGAGATATTCAAGACATGGCCCGGCATCTTGTCGTTGCGTTCAGTACAACGGTACTGGGATTGTTCGTGGGTGGGATTTGCTACGGAATCTGGCTGACCCGCCGACACTGGTACGCTCGCGATTTGGCCGACATCGAGTATGTGTATCGCTGTTTATATATTGCGGGAGGAGAGCAGACTGATGCATCGCAGGATCCGAACATTCGACACGAAACGCTCTGCCCATCGACGCCTGCTCGCAAGCAATGACGATGATCCACTGACGAGTGTTGCCAACCTTTTCGACGTGGCCATGGTTTTCGCGGTAGCACTCCTGATGGCGCTCGTTGTGCATTTTCAATTGCCGGAGCTACTTGCCAGCCCACAAGACATCACCATTGTGAGGAATCCGGGAAAATCGAATATGGAGATCATCCGTCGCAAAGGCAAGAGACTTGACCACTACCGGATGACCACGCAAACGTTGGGTGGCCAAGGAGAAAAACTGGGCACTGCGTATCGTCTCAAGACGGGAGAAGTCGTGTATGTTCCCGAAGAGTGAGGCAGTTAATCGACCAGCGGTTCCGGATCGATGCGTTCTGTCCGCGCATTCACGTGGACAGTCCTTGGAGGGCTTTCAGGCGGCAACATTTCTTGTATTTCTCGCCGCTGCCACACGGGCAGGGTGTGTTGCGGCCGACTTTGCCGGTCCGGCGCAATGCAGTCGAGGTCAGAAACCTCTTCGTGTCCTGACGAAACATCTTTTGCAGCATGCGATACATTTCCGGGTTTTTCCGCTCGAGTGCCGCCGGCGCTTCAAACAGATACTCGGTCAGTACCGCAAAGTACTCCGCTTCGTTGGTGTAAGCGTATCGATGGATGTGCGAGCCTCGCTTGGGTGGCTCGTCCAGCTCTTGGCCTATCCATTCGATCCAAGGTCGCGCGACATCGCGAGGAATCCCGGCCGGAATTCCGTCGATCACGCCGTCTGCTTTGTCTACCAAATGAGCGAACTCGTGGATCCCGACGTTGCGTTTATCTCGCAGGTTGGTAAAACCGGCGACCAGATCGGGTTTGGACAGGACCATCACACCGCTTAGATGCCCCGTGCCGACCATGCCCAGAATCGTACGGTCTGTCTGTTCGCTGGTACCGTAGTTGGGGCCAAATGCGGACGGGTAGATTAAGACCTCGCCCAATCCGGAATACTCCCAGTCGGGAAAGCCAAACACCGGAATGATGGCGCTAGCAGCGACCAGCACCCGGCACTGTTGGTCCACTTCAGTGCGGATCCCGGTGATCCTCACTTCGTCCAGGAAGATCTTCACAAGCTGGCGAAATCGATCTTTGTCTGTTTGGTCCAGCGCGTTGAAGTACGCGACCTGCGTGCAGAGGATGGCATCCCATACGGGTGGAAACGGCGTGCGCATGACTCGTAATCGCCGTAATGTACGGCGTCGGACGAGCCAGTAGGCGAGCGGGCCGAGCAGAACCATGGGGAAGACCCAAGAGTAAACAACACTGGCGGTACCACACACCAGCATGACGATTGCGGCCAGAAGCAGCGCGAGACGCTTGTTGTGTCGATTCAACTCAGGCGTGACTAGCATCGGTTGTTGCTCCAGCAGTGTATTGCTCAACATACAGTGTGGGTTGAATCGCGCATCTGGCGGTTTCACACCAGTTCGCGACACGAAAACAAGGGTAACCTTCGGGCCGCCTTGCAAGACTGGTTGAACGCTTGGTCTGGTGCCTTTCGTTCGCGTGCCGCGTTTGCGAGGCCCACGAGGGCAGCATACTGTTTTCTCGCAAGTGTAGCTATTCAATGGTATTCCCGCCGGAACAGGCCCGACGGAAAACTGAAGATGTGAGTTGAGATCTTAGCCGCGATGCCTCGGCGCTCTGCCATATTCGTGTAGTTCGTGGTTGCCCAGACGGTCCCAAACGTGGCAGGCGTCAATGCTAAAGGGCATTGTTCGTCAATATAGCTTCGGTGGTACGAGCCTGGTAGGATACGCAGGGACCACAGCGACTGCAGCCACCGTGCCGTGCCACGATCCGGTTGTGTTTCGATTCGCATCAACCTGACAGGCTGCTTTTCTGGTCCGTGGCGAGGATCTTGCACTCGGTGAACTAGACCTGATGATTCGATTTGCCCGCTCCGAATTAGCGCAGTTTTGTATCCGAAGTGGTCGTTCCGTGGCGGCTGCAGAGGGGCTATACGATTACCGAAGAAACAGAAACGTCTCGATTACTTTGTAACCTTGAGGACGAGCTGATGAACTATCTTGTGACAGCCGTTGCGATGGCCGTGTTGCTGGGCGCGAATGTTGCGGCAACTCGAGCGGAATCGATCACGGTTGAGAGTATGCGTGCATTGCGGTCGGCCATCTCACGGGCAAGGCCCGGCACGACGATCCTAATCGCGGCCGGCGACTACACCGGCGGCATGCATTTTCGCAACATCTCGGGTAACGCTGGGGCGCGAATCACTATCAAGGGTGCGGATCCGAACAATCTGCCTGTCTTTCGCGGCCCGGCGCAGGCCATGCACCTGTCCGACTGCAATTACATCACGCTTGCTGACTTTATTGTCGACGGCAGCAAGACGAACGGGCTGAATTGCGACGACGGAGGCAGTATCGCCACGCCGATGCACCATTTGATAATCGAGAATGTGACCATTCGGCACATCGGACCACGAGGCAATCGCGACTGACTCAAGATGAGCGGCGTGGACCAGTTCATCATCCGCAATGGGCGATTCAACGGCTGGGGCGGCAGCGGGATCGATATGGTCGGGTGCCACCAGGGCGTCGTCGAAGACTGCTACTTTCATGGTGAGAAGGGCTTTGATAATACAGAGGCCATTCAAATGAAAGGGGGCTGTGCGAATATCCTAGTACAGTGCTGCCTCTTCGATCGTGCCGGAGGCCGTGGATTGAACCTTGGCGGGTCTACCGGCCTGCCCTACTTCCGACCTCGCGTTGGCGATTATGAAGCCACGCGCCTGCTTGTGGGCGGCAATCGGTTCTACGGATCCCAGGCTCCTGTCGCCTGGCCGACCGCTAGTCACAATCGTGTCGTCCAAAATACGATCGTCTTCCCAGAAAAGTGGATCGGGCGCATCCTTCAAGAGACTCGCGATTCACGGTTTCGCCCCTCCCACGACGGCATGTTTGAAAAGAACATGGTCGTTTTCGACCAGCGTGTCGGCCGGCCGGAGTTTATCAACGTGGGTGCCGGCACGGCGCCGGAGACATGGAAGTTCGTTGGCAACGCGTGGTTTGACACGGGGAGAAAGCGAAGGCCCAAATTGCCAGGTACCGAGACCGGCAGCATCTATCAAGTTGATCCCAAGTTGGTGGACGTCGGCAAGCCAACCATGCACATCACCAGCTCTGACCAGCAGCTCAAAGACGTCGGCGCGCGAGCCTGGAAGAAGCTCGACGGCAAGGCGTGGACGCGGTCGGTAGTCGAACGGTTCAGCGAAACACAACAAGACTCGGATTAGTCGCGAGTCGGATCTTCGGCGAGCACCCCGTGCACGGCCAAGCATCTCTGCCAATTCTCTTCGGTAACCACTGGGGTCGTCGCCGATGGACTCGTTCGCCAGCTTCACAGCAGAAACATTCAGAAACGTTCAGATATCTTGCGAGATTGTCTGGTCCAAGAACGCGTTGTCGATGGAGATTGCAACATGATTGAGCTCTTCACGCGATTTACACGTTCGCCGCGACCCTTGTTGTGGTCCTTGTGCACGATATGTGTCGGGGTTCAACTTGGGGCGTGGCTCCCTCCGGACGCACTTTCTGCCGACAAGGAATGCTCAACGTCGCTCGGGCGATCCAGGTTGGTCGAAGGGCCGGCCGGAATACATCGCGTTGGGAGGCGTTTCTGAAGAAAGCAAGCGACTTTCACGCCAATCGTATTTTGCGAGACGATTGGCGACCGCAGTCGACCGCCGAGGGGTTCTTCATCGCGCCGCTGTGCTTGGCGGCCCAACTGTTGAAAAATGATCCGTACCGGCAAGCGGCGATCAAGGCCGCCGAACACTACGCCGACCGTCACTTGCTGATGCGCGAGCCGTATTGGGGTGGTACACTCGATGCTCGATGCGAAGACAAGGAGGGAGCCTATGCCGCTTTTCAGGGATTTCTGGCCGCGTACGAACTGACGGGAGACCTGCGTTTTCTGGTTTGGGCCCGGCACGCATGCGATGTGACGTTGACCTACCTGGTCGTATGGGATATCGATCTGCCTGCCGGACGGCTGCGCAACCACGGTTTCAAAACGCGTGGCTGGACTGTGGTGTCGCCTCAGAACCAGCACATCGACGCCTATGGCGTCCTTATCGCCCCCGACGTCTACCGTCTCGGTCAGATCCTCGACGATGATCGGCTCCAACAAATCGGTCTGCTCATGTTCCGCAGTTGCGGCCAATTGATCGACTGTTACGGCAGCCAAGGCGAACAGCTGCAGCAGACGAACTATGCGCAACGAGGCCAAATCGATGATCTGTTTACCGTCCGTGGTGGTTATGTAGAGGACTGGACTGTTTTTTGGTTGACCGCACATTTCCTGAACGCGGCGGCTCGGTTCAAGGAGCTTGGCGTGCCAACTGGCAAGTAGCGTGTGGAGAAGATGAGCGAGCAAAGACGGGATCATGGCGGTGGGATCCGACAGTTCGCGCGGTACACTTGAACTCGTATTGGGGCGATACGTGCCCTCCGTGTCTCGGTGGTTACTCCATCGGTTCTTTCGAGCCACATGGCTCAAAACACACAGGGGGCAGACTTTCTTCTTTGGAAGTGGTCGGGCCATGTCACCTATTCCTTCCTTGGCGCTCCTCCACGACAACAAAGAACAAGGTCTGACCCCTGCCTCGCCGGCTCGTCCGGCGGTAGGTGGACTGTGTGACGACTCCACCTGCTAAAGCAGGCGGCTTCTGAAGATGGTGTGGTGGAGCACCGTCGCGGCGTAGGTGGACTGTGTGACGACTCCACCTGCTAAAGCAGGCGGTGGAATTCCCCAGGAAATGTGGGCGCTCAGATAAGAGTGTAGAATACTCTTAAGGAGCGTACCCTATGACAAAACGGAACGTCACAACAAAGCCGAAACGAACACGCCGGAAGCACAGTGAAGAGTTCAAGCGCGAAGCCG
>JAJSAJ010000249.1 GCA_024274855.1 Planctomycetota bacterium
AAGTTCGTGAGCTTGTTGCGACAAACGAATTCGAAAATCATCTTCCGCCTCACCCGGCTCGGAATACGCCTTCAACGAACTGCATTTCCAAATGCCAAGCGTTTGCGTCTGATAGAGATAGTCCTTCAGCTGCCGCTGCCATGACTTGTAATTCCTGGCAACGGTCAATGCGGTCGGCAATTGCGCAAACTGGCCGCTTGGATCGGGCTTGGTTTGAAACACCCACGAATCGCCGGTCTGCACATCGGCCCCATCCCACACCGGGCTTTCCGGGTCATCCCGCACAGCCTGCAGCACCGATCGATCTTGCCACACGTCCATGTGATAGGTCGCGCGAATGAAATGTAGTTTGGCTGAGCCGAGTAATGCGGGCCGGTAGACCAGGCGGCTGGACGAATCAACCGTTCGTCGAACCGACACGAACAATTGGGGCACATCGGACGGGACATCAGCGGTCGGTTGCTCGGCAATACTGGCCGCGACAATCGGTTCCGCCACTTTCTTTTTCACGTTTTCCGTTTTGGATTCGCCCAGTAAATGGTCTGCTTCGTCTAGCTGCTTACGGCGATCGGCGGTCAGCGTGCGGATCTGGTCTTGCGTCAACGGACCTCGCAAGTAGGACATCGCCCAACGCGTCTCGAAGATGACAGGTTCGTCTTCATGGACATTATTCATCAGAAACACACGACTATCCAAACTGGACAGTATGTTGTCGATCTCCTGCCGGTCGAAACGAGTGCCCGATTGAGTCGACACCCCCTCCAATCCATCCAGAACGCGTGCCTTGTCACGCTCGGTTTGCAACCGTCCCAGAAACCAGGTGCCACAATTCGCTAGTCCCTTGTAATCCAAATCAACGGGATTCTGTGTCGCCAACACGATGCCCAACCCATAGGCACGGGCTTGTTTCAACAGTGTTAGCATGGGCGTTTTGGACGGCGGGTTTGCTGTCGGCGGAAAGTACCCAAACACTTCATCCATATAGAACAGGGCGCGAAGACTTGGCGTACCGGCCTGACCTCGTACCCAGGTCAACAACTCATTCAATAAGATCGTTACGAAGAACATCCGCTCGGTGTCTGACAGATGTGCGATCGAAATGACTGAGATACGAGGTTTGCCGGACTCGGTATAGAGCAGACGTTTGATATCGAGCGGTTCGCCTTCCAACCAACTGGCAAACGAAGGCGATGCAAGCAGGTTGTTCAACCTCATCGCCAACTGCAAACGGTCCTTTGCTGGAAAGAATGTGTCAAGATCCATGACCCCAACACGCTCGAACGGCGGTGTCTGTATCTCTCGAATCAACGTAGCGATATCCAAATCACGTTGTTCGCGCCACGCATGATCCAACAGATTCGATACAAAAATAAACTCACGACTGCGGACCGGATCGATATCCAGCCCCAGCAGCGTCAACAGACCGCCCGCAGCCCCGGCAACCCGCTGACGAAACGCATCGCTGTCGTCAATAATTGCTTGCGAGGGCGCGTCAAAAGAGCGGAGCACAGCCAGTGGCAATCCCGCACTGCTGCCCGGCGTGTAGATTCCAATATCGACTGCCGATCGAAATCGGTCGATCCGGTCACCATCCTGCCCCCATTGTGCCAACCCCGCTTGCCAGCGTTTGGCTACTTGCTCGGCGTACTCATCCGCGGTTTGGCCGTGGCGAGCGGCCTCGGAGTCATCGATCCAAGGTCGAAAATCCTCGGGCCGCAATTGGGGAAAGGTCAGGAGTAAATTGCCCAGATCACCCTTCGGATCAACGGCAATGGCCGTAATACCATCGATTCCAGCCTCTTCCAACAGCGAGATGCAAAGTCCCGTCTTGCCGCTGCCGGTCATACCAACACAAAGGGCATGCGTGGTGAGATCCTTGGCGTCATACAGCAGATCTTGCCCGGCCGACTCACTCGACTCGGACTCCCGCTGCCGGCCCAAATAGAAAACACCCAGTTTCTCAAATGAGTGGTCCATCCACAAGATCCTCTCAGAAATCAAAAACACGTGCCTCGATAGGTACTGCTCGAAGTTGGCTGGCAGCCTACCGCTCTTTAAATTCTCTCCCTACGCGGTAAGATAGTCAGGTGTGTACGTTTCGCAATCCGGTTCCTCTTGCACGCAAGTCAGGTCGCTGATGTCCGCAGAGCTATTAATCGCCGTATTCGTCGATTTCGAGAACCTGGCAATCGGTGTCCGGGACATGAAGAAGTCGGGCAGCTTTGAGATTCGATTGGTCCTGAAGCGGTTGTTGGAAAAAGGCCGTATCGTCTATAAGCGGGCTTACTGCGATTGGCGCAACTACTCCAAGGCTCTACGGGAGTTTCACGCCCAGGGAATCGAACTGATCGATATTCCCCAGAGCAAGATGAGTGGCAAGAATAGTGCGGACATTCGGATGGTTGTCGATGCACTCGATCTTTGCTACTCGAAGCAGCACATTGATGCGTTCGCGCTGATTTCAGGCGACAGTGATTTCTCGCCACTGGTTTCCAAGCTCAAGGAGAACAACAAACGCGTCATCGGTTGCGGAATCAAGAGTTCCACATCCGATCTGCTAATCGCCAATTGCGATGAGTTCATTTATTACGATGATTTGATTCGAGCGGCAACAAAGAGCCGGCGCGCACCGAAAAAGGGCACGACAAAAGAAGATAAGAAACAGCAAGCGGAGAGTCAGCTTCTGGAAGTGCTGCAGTCCATCGAACAGGACTATGACACGGTCTGGGGCTCGGCACTCAAGCAAGCCGTTCGCCGCGTCTATCCCGGGTTCAACGAAGGTTATTACGGCTACTCAAGTTTCTCCAAGTTACTCCAACACATCGCGGACCAGGGTTTAATCGAGCTTGCATACGATGCCAGTCGCGGCAATTACCAAGTACGAAGAAAACACGATTGACAGAAACGACGCGCCACTACGTCCCGCGACCGCTCGTATCCGACGGAAGTGAGCCCGTTCGGACCGAGCGGTGGCTCGAAGTTCATTGACAACCCTACCCGCCCTATTGTGCGGTCATTTTGTTACACGTTCTTATTCTTTTTCTCTCGTTTCAATTTCCGTTTTTCCTTTGGCGTGAGCTGGGCTTTTTTCTGCTGTTCCCTCTTGCCTTTGTCTTTACTTCCCTTGGCACCCATATCAGTTTCTCCGCGGTTGAAAACGAGTGCCCCACTTAGCTCCGTCAGATCAACTTGACGTTCTCTGCTCGCGGGCCTTTCGGTCCACGTCCTTAGGTGTAGGAAACGCGTTGCCCTTCGTGGAGTTCCTCGTAACTCACCCCCTCGAGGTTTGACGAGTGAAAAAACATATCCTTGTCCCCCCCCGTGTCGATAAATCCGAAGCCTTTGTCTGTAAGTCGCTTGATAGTGCCTTCTGCCATTTGTCCAGTTCCTCAAAAAAGTGTCCTACAGGGTTACCCGAAAAAAACATGCCCAGACTGATCTAGTCCGGATGCGGCATTCCAGATTGAAAACCACTCTCTTAGGCATGCTGCAGCCGACCAGGCAAAACGGCTTGCAGACCGGTTAATTGAGTACCTTCACGAGGCAGGGCCTCGAACCAATTCCGAGCTACCGCTCGAACCGCGTTGGCCCGCTCCCTTGGTCGCTAAAGTTGCCTCAAAATGATCAACTTCTGCTCTTTAAGCATACGAATGAGAACCGAACCCGGAATTCCGAAGATCCGGAACCGGCAGAGGTCTTTTGATAGCACAAGGGGTGGATGAGGGGATTTGAACCCCCGACCCCTGGAACCACAATCCAGTGCTCTAACCAGCTGAGCTACATCCACCATCTCAGAGTAAAACAGTCTAATCGCGCACCAGGGATCGGTCAACGGACGTGGACATCTATCTCGTGCACCGGCAGCCGGAGAGCGTTGGGCTCCGGGCCAAAGGCATCTCGGCCGCTGTTCACGCCCCGCCCGACTCGGCCAATTGCACTTATTTCGCGTCTCCAGGCACCTCGAACGGGAATCGCTCGTCAATCACCGACTCGGACAATTCCACAAGAAACGTCGCTATCCGGTCGACCAACAACTCGACCATCTTCCGCCCTTTCTCGGCAGTGGCTGCATGCGGATAGCCGACCCCCGCGTTGGTCGTCAACAAGTGCCAGGGGCGTGTGATGGAAACCCATCCCTCGTTGACGGCCTGGAATCGCGACTGGGCGGGCGCTCCATCATCCGCCCCGAGCGTTCCGTCCGGGTTTCGGACAACCAGCTCGGGCACGTATGCCAAGGCGAACGAAGTCTCCATCTCGCCGGCGTGGTCGTCTGGGTGATCGAAAATCTCGTCATACTTATCCGGAAACGCCTTGTACCAATTGCACAAGAAAATGTGCGCTTGCGTACGCCCGCAGAGTTCGCGCAACAACGGCTTCATTTCATTACCGCCGTGGCTGTTCAACAGCACAATCTTTCGAATACCGCTACCAATCAGTGATTCGATCAGGTCGTTGACAACCTGGTACAGCGTCGAGGGGTCGAGATTCATGGCCAACGGCAGGGCATGCATATTGGTCTGCGTTCCGTACGGAATCGCCGGCAACAGAACCAGATTTGCTCCGCGCTCGTACGCCGTTTCGCCAATCTGCTCGCCTATTGTGTTCGCTTCGAACATGTCCATGCCGTAAGGCAAATGCAGATTGTGTGGTTCGATCGCTCCAAGCGGCAGAACGGCAACCTCGTACTGATGTTGCTTCGTGTGTGTGTAATTCGTTTCCGCAAGAACCCAAGGCCGCATAATAGACTCCATCAAGAATAAAAGCGGCAGGGCCGCAATCAACAAGAAACCAACCTCTCGACAACAATCTAACGCGGGTTTCGCCCGCAACCCAAGTGACGAAGTCACCACCAGTATTATCGAACGGACGCCGAGGTCCGTTCATCCGACGGACCTGGAGGTCCGTCGGACAAGATGCGCGCACGGCGCGCGCATCCTACGAACTAAGTTACTAACGAGGCAGCCCCTCGAACCAATTACGAGCTACCGCTCGAGCTGTGCTGGGCCGCTCGCGTTGGTCGCTACACTTGACTCACCATGATTAACTTCTGCTCTTTAAGCATACTAACCACGAACAGGCTCGGGCGAAACCCAAAGCGAGCAACAGCACACACTTCACGGGGCACGTGGTTGTAGCACGCCCCTACTTCAACCCAGGCAGTTGCCGCTTGAGCCTTTGGATTGCGACCGCCGTGACGCGAGTATTTTCCAACTCGAGTTGCTCCAAGTTTCGGAATCGCGCCAAGCCTTCGATCCCATGGTCAGTAACCTGCGTTCCGGTAAGCCAGAGAATTTTAAGCCGACTCAGTCGCGGCAACATCCGCAGCCCCTCATCCCCCACTCGCGTCCGCGAAAGATCCAACTCTTCCAACTTTACGAACCGACCAATCGTCGCAATTGCCTGATCATCAATCGATGTTTTTTCCAGACTCAATTGGTCCAACTGGCGGCAGTCCGCGAACCGGGCCAAACCACGGCAACTCGCCTTGGTAAACGAAAGATCGAGCCAGCGAAGCTGTGGCAACTCGGGCAGTTTCAGTAGCCCTTGATCTGTCACATCCGTGTGGCAAAGACACAACTTGCGGCACATCGGATCGACGAACTGAAGCTGCTGATCCGTGACATTCAGGAACTGGATGTAGTCTCGATCTATTTCGGTATCATCACAACCGGCCAATTGCTGCAAAGTCTGGGGACCGTCGCGGCGTTGGTAGACAGCCAAAAGATACTGAACCAATGGTCGCGCCAACCTGCGGCTGTCCGCATGCATGAAGAAATGGGCCAAGCCGGCAGACTGGCTATAGAGCCGGCGGACATCCTGATCCTTTTGAAACTCAGTCCGGCCCAACGCAACCAGCTTGGCCAAAGGCCTGAGGTTCCGTTCACACAATCCGCGATAGCGCGCATACTGCAGTCGCTCGGCATCCACACCGCCAGTCGTGCAGTAGTGATCGTGGCACACCAACGACTCCATGTACAGGGCAACCGCTTCGATGACCCAAAAGTTCCCTTGCTCACCGACCTGCTTTGTTGTCGGCCGAGTTTCTTGAAAAAATTGATGTGTTGCCTCGTGAACCCACGACCGATGCGTCTTTTTTTCATCCGCGAAGAAATAGGCCGTTTTCGCAGTCTGCGAGTAGTAGCCGACGCTGATTCCAATCTGCGACTCGAAGCGTCCCAGTTGCTGAACGTACTCGTCTCGATCACGAAAAACGACGACTTGGAATTTCGGTTCCGGTCCAAGCGTGGTCCGTCCGCCTTCCAGACGGGCGGTCAACTGTTTGGACGTACTCCAATAGTCGAAAAACAACTGGCGCCAGACCGCGTGGACTCGTTCCAAAAACTTAACGACTTCAATCCCAATCTTCGGGTTGGCATTGGTCGTTACCTGAAAATGCCCACTATCGATCTTCCAATACCGTTTGCGTTGCCAACCGAAGGTCGGATGAATCGAGGTTCCCGGTCGCCGTCTGATTCTCTGCTGCGGATTGCGCCACCCGCTGCTGGTCGCGATATATCCCAGAACGCGTCGCGTTTCGGCATGATCCGGATCTTCACGCAACACCTCATGCAGCAATTGATAGGCTTCGGCGCCGTGACCAGCTCTTGCTTCCTGGCCGGCGAGCAAGAAAAGCTGTTTCGCCTGTTCCTTGCGATACTCGGTAAACTTCTTATACCACGACCGAACAATTGCCCGTGCTTTCGCCGGCGGCCGAACCGGATCGTTTGGTGCGGGCATGAACAAGTAGTAACGTCCGGGATCTCGCAAGCTTGCCCAGCGGCGTGAAATGGCGGCTTGCTCGGGCAGATCCAGCTGATCACACTTGGCCGCCAGCGTTTCAAGCTGGTTCCGATAGGCCGTGTCCAGCTTGCTCCGGGCTGGTGCATTCCCCTGGGCCCAGGAGGCCCCCCTGCCGGCAAATACCAACACGCCAACAGCGATTGTGATCAGCCATCGGCGAAGCAAGGCGATCGTTAGACCAGCACACATATCAGACAACAACGCGCACACCTCCGGCAAAAAAAGACCCGCCTCTCTCGGCATGTTGGTCATACGGCGTACGTGGAGCCAGGGAAACAAATCCCCTCACGGGCTGAACCCGCGAGGGGAGCCGATGCAGATGTGAGCCGCATTACGAGCCTTCGTCGAATGCCGAATCAAACGCACGACCACTTTGTGAAAAGTTCATGCGACGCGTAAACTCACAGGCCTCCTTGGCACCAAACTCGCGATCCATGCCCGAGTCTTCCCATTCGATCGACAACGGGCCTTCGTAGCCAATATCGTTCAGTGCGCGGATGATCTCCTCAAAATTCACGCCACCTCGACCCGGGCTGCGGAAGTCCCAACCGCGACGAGCATCCCCAAAGTTCAAATGACTGGCCAGGATGCCGGACTTGCCGTTTAGTGTCGTGATGGCGTCCTTCACATGCATGTGATAAATCCGGTCCGGGAACGCGCGAATAAACTCGACCGGGTCAACGCCCTGCCAATGCAAATGGCTGGGATCAAAGTTGAATCCAAACTCCTCACGGTAATCGAGCGCCTCCAATGCCCGCTCGGCAGTATACAAGTCAAATGCGATCTCGGTCGGGTGGACTTCGAGAGCAAACTTGATACCGCACTCGCCAAATACGTCGAGGATCGGATTGAACCGCTCGGCCAACAAATCAAATCCCGCATCGATCATGCTTTGTGGAACAGGCGGAAACGAGTAATTCAAGTGCCAGATGCTGGACCCGGTGAACCCATTGACAATTCCGATCCCAAATTTTTGGGCGGCACGTGCCGTATTCTTCAGCTCTTCGATTGCCCGCTCGGTCACGCCGTCCGGATCGCCATCCCCCCAAACATAGTCGGGAACGATGGCCTGGTGTCGTGCATCAATCGGATCCAGAATCGCCTGGCCGACCAAGTGGGCACTGATCGCATGGCACTGGAGGTCGTGACTTTCCAGTTGTTCTCGTTTCTGGACGCAATAGTTTTCGTCGGCCAGGGCTTTGTCGACCTCGAAGTGGTCACCCCAACATGCCAGCTCCATTCCGTCGTACCCAAACTCCTTCGCCTTTCGCACCATCTCGGAAAACGGTACATCGGCCCATTGGCCAGTAAATAGAGTAACCGGTCGTGCCATCGTTTGCTCCTTCCAAGGTGTGTTATAATTGCATTGGCCCGCGAACATTCTGGCACTCAGTCGCTCCATCACGGCCACCGATAGCGGGCGAGTCACAAGGGGTTATTTTCGCGTGCCGAAGGGCCGTGTGCAACTCCCACCCCCACAATTCCAGGTCCAAAACTGACCGATAGCAGTAATTTCCGCCGCTTGACCGGCCTGAGTTTGCGGATTACATCGTTTGATTCGGCCCTCTTGGGGTCATCGAGTTCGACTCGGTTCATTTATCACATCAAGGGGCTCATCATGGTTTGCTACTTCCCGCGTCTGCTGGTGTTGGTCGTCGTTTCAGGATTTCTGGCTCCCCTTCCCTTTTGCCGAGCGGCTGATCCTCCGGTATCACTCGAACTGCTGACCGAACCGGGATTCCGCATGACCCGTACACAGCGTTGGATCGGCTTTCTGACGGACGTCGGTTTTGCACCCGTTCGAATCCGGGGCGCCCGCCCGGGTGAGGAGGCAAAGATCACGCGGATGGGAACGGACAATGCACCTCGCTACCGAGTTCGTGGACTGCTGAACAGCCGTGGCATGCTGCATGTTCCGGGCGCCACGATCCGCTACGGCCAACGACGCGAGCTTACGGCGTGGCTTGCCAAACTTCGCCATGGGGGTAAGGAGGCAGCAACAAGCCCCACGGGCGTATTCGGCCTAACCGCAAAACAACTGCTGCACGTTCATGATGCGCTCGCGGCTCCAGTCGCGCAGACGACACGTGGCACACGCATAAACGTACAAATTCAGCAGATTGCTTCATCGCTCGGGGCGGAACTGCTACTCGACACGAAAGCCCGGTCGGCTTTGCGATCGCCGGAAACCGTTTCGGATGAATTACGTGGTGTCAGCTGTGGTACGGCACTGGTTGCCCTCCTGCGACCACTCGGATTGGAACTCGTCCCCACAACTCCCGAACAGGGAAAGCTGCGGCTGAAAGTCCTGCCGACCGGCATCGAAAAGGACCAATGGCCGTTGGGTTGGAAACCCAAAAAACCGACCGGGCAAATCGCACCGGCTCTGTTGAAGTTCGTGCCCGTCGAGATTGCCGACACGCCCTTGACAGAAGCATTGGACGCGATCCACAAGCGGCTGAACATCCCGATCCTTATCGATCACAACGCGTTGGCTCGCCGCGAAGTGGATATCGCCATGAAAGTGTCCCTGCCGCAAACCAAGACGTTCTATAAGAAAATCATCGACCGACTGCTCTACCAGGCAAAACTGAAGTGTGATCTACGCGTTGACGAAGCAGATCACCCGTTCCTGTGGATCACGACACTCGGTGGCTAGAGTCCGCAACGTGCTGGGAGCGTACGGCGGTCTTTCAGGCCGTCGAAGAGGTGGGGATAGACGTGCTCTCCTTGCCTGCCCGGACGCGGATCGGAACCGGCGAGGGCGCGTGTCTCTTATAGGTGGCCGAGTCGTTCGGCCATTCTTCGACAAGGCTACAAGCCCATCGCACGGGGCTCTATTGCAGCTAAGGACCGGCGTATCAAGCACTGTCGCTCTTACTGGGGACGACGCGAGCTTTCCGGTCCGCCTCTAGCTGCGAGACTGCTTCACCCATGAGACAAGCTCATGGGGGTCCGGGACTTGTGCGACAGTTATTGATTGGCGAATCCCAAGGGGTCTACTCGTAAGGGGCGAACTCGTTAGCCGCGTCCAACATGGCAATAACGCTTTCCGCCGGCACATCGGCCAGGACGTTGTGAAC
>JAJSAJ010000250.1 GCA_024274855.1 Planctomycetota bacterium
ATGGGCACAAAAAAGCGGGGCGTCGCGAATCACGACACCCCGCTTGTACGGGCAGACCGAAAGCCGCCGGCATCGGTGTGACACCAGCGATACTCGGACTTAGTTGTTGTTGTTATTATTATTATTATTATTGCCGCCGTTATTGTTGCCGTTATTGTTGTTATTGTCGTCAGGTGGACCGTCCGGCAGCGTCGTCGTTTCACCCGTATTGTAGTTGAATGTGTTGACCTGTCCAACAAAAGAGAAGATCGGAGAGGGCGACGTGCGCACATAACGCCGATCGGCCGATACGATGGCTGTCGCTAACAACATCGTTCCTTCGGGCAAGGTAGTAATCAAAGGTCGGCTACCACCCGGACGCCCTCCGGAAAATCCTCGGGAATGCTGAGCGCGTCGATCTCGGACAAAGTGGCGGTGCGCCAAAGAATCCTCGTAGCGGCTTAGCTGGCGATTCAACATCGCACGATCCGCGGCAACTTGCTCCGGATTCAAGTTCGCAAGATGTTGTTTGGCCACCTGCTCGACGCGACGTCCCTCGGTGACACCGAACAGGACCAACGCATCCTTATCACTAAGCGGAATCTGCTTGTGGATATGTGGCCGGTCCGGGTTCCGAGTATGAATATCGATTGTCACCGTTCCCGCCGTTACATCGCCCCAAATCCGCCGGATCAACATGCGATACTCGCCGTTGAATCCCTTCGGACAGACATACGTTTCCGAGAAGCCCTCGGTACTTGCTCCATGAGCATACGCGTCGCCCAACAACACACCACCGGCAATTGTTCGTGAATTCTGTGCCGAACAAACCGTTCCGGTCGGCTCCTGGACAATCAAGTCGACATCCGCATCACCGGTCCAACGAACCGTAGCCGTCACATCGCGCTGACTCGCTTCGTCAAGCAGGCGTTTGAACCGGTCCGCCTGCTCAGGCTGCTTGGCATCGCGTAACCGACTGATTGTCGCTTGCGCCAGTCGAGACGCCTGCTGCTGAATCCTGATCTGGTCAGCCGGCCATGCCTGGCTCAACACGCCAAGACAGGCCCACTGGATACCATCGAGATCGTCGACGCGTCTTGCACAGGATAATCCCAAGGCGTAGGGTTCGGGACGGAATGGATGCGTGTAGGCGATATCGCGGAATAACCGCAGTGCCTGTTTGTCGAGCCCGATGCGAGCCATGTAGGTGGCAACTCCCATCACCGCATCCGCATCGTCGCTGAGGTCAACCAGAGACATCAACGCGCGAGCAACCTCTGACTTGGGAGCATCCTGGATTCGCAATGCCAACGCCAGTGCCTCGTACATCCAAGGCTGTGCCTGACGGTGTCGCAGTGCGGCCTGAATCAGTACAACGACCTCCGCGTACTTCTTATCGGCCCGCAGTGCCTTCACAGTCACCTGGACCCTGCGTCGCAGAACGGCCCGCTGTGTATCACTGTCGTTTTGGTGCTGAACAAACAGAGCGTCCCAAGCTGAAGCAAGCGTCTGGCCTTTCGACACCGTAACGGTCAAGGGCTCAACCGAGCTTGCAGGAACGCTGGGCACCGAAGCCTTCGTTGGCTGTGTCGCCTTGGCCTGCTTGGCACTTGCGGGATCGGCATCCTGTTTCTTGACGCCGAGCGACAACTGATCGTCAACGGCGAACACGCCACCGCCACCGCCGCCAAAACCGCCGCCACCGCCGCCAAAACCGCCGCCACCGCCGCCAAAACCGCCGCCACCAAGGCCACCACCGCCGCCGCCAAAGCCGCCGCCACCAAAGCCGCCGCCACCAAGGCCACCGCCGCCCATATTGATGATCGGCATCACCAAGTCACCAACCGGGTAGACTTTGGTGATCAACTCTTCTTCGGCCGCTTCGGGCGTCGTGATACGGAGCACTTCGTCTTTGATAACGTAGGTCAGCTCGAGTTCCTTCAACATCAGGCGTAAGGCGGATCGCAGCGTGATCCCAGCCAGATGCATCGTCACGGGCGTGTCGGATGTCAGCCCGACTTCGTCCAACGCTCGCTTGTCGATAATAATCGGAATGTTGTGGGACGTTTGCAGATAGTCGACAACCTCCGACAATGGCGTTTCGTCAAACTCCAATCGTGTCTCGACAGCCAACGCGTCATAGATTTCTTTCTCCTTGGTACCGCTGCCGAGCAGATCCATTGATTTGTACTTCTTGCGGTCCTCGGACAACTTCTCCCATGTCTCGGCGTCCGGATACTTGATCGGCGGTTCATCCGGGAAGGGAATGGCTGATTCTTCAACGGTGTACAAAGCATCCGCCAAGTTTCGCGATCGCAAGTCGATAAATCGAAGCTGACCGGTCACGTGCCGGAGGAATCGCGAGTTCCATCGTGCCGACTTTCCAATCGGATCGTGCGGCAACAGCAGGCGAACGGGGGTCGCGATTTTCGTATCCGCCTCTTGAAACAGTTCGCCCGACTCCCTGCTCTCCTTCTCAAAAGCCAACTCTAATGCCTCATCGATCACCGCGTCAAACCGCTCCATCAACTGCTTGACCTGTTCGTGCTTGTCCGTGATCTCACGAACGACACGTTCCGCCTCTTCGGCAATCGCACGATTGGCTTCCGCCTGACGACGCAGTTCGTCGTTCTCCAATTTCCGGCGACTGGCCTCACGCATGGTCGTTCGAATCCGATCTTGCAACTGGGCGCGAATCTCCGCGTCCAGATCAGGGGCGCGTTGGACCGTATCCAACTCGACCTTCAGACTCTGGATAGCACCAGCCGCATCATTGCCCATGCGTCTGCGAGCTTCGTCGAGGGCGTTCTCGACCTCAACTTGCATCTTCTGCGTCTTGATCGACCGGTCTCGCTGGACTTGGTCCAAGAGTTTTCCTTCGAGTTCCGAAAGCAGATCATCACCGCCGTCGCTCGCCTTCTCCTCTTGGAAACTGACGAAA